>CAYOVS010000122.1:0-5645 GCA_964407445.1 uncultured Peptococcaceae bacterium | reverse complement strand
GGCATCCGCCTGAGTCGTGAAGAAGGGCGCCAAATGATCCAACCAAACACTGTGATGATAGAAATTATTTTCATTGACCGCAAAAAAGTCCATGTTCACATCCACACATTGGGGCTTCAGGGGCGGCTTCAAGCTGCTGTCGGCAATATAAAGAATATCCAAACCGTAATTTTGCCGTTCAATCAGCTCTTTATACACCTTAAGCGTTTCTGGAAACTTGTCAATTACGATCAACATGGCGCTTTTTGGCAAATCCTGCTGGTGATTGTGCAGAAAAAACCAGGCGTTAACATAGGTTTCCAGCAGCACCTTATTTTCCAGTTCTAATCCGTTCAATCGCTCTGTCAGCCAATTGAAAGAGCGCTGAAACAGACTAATAAGTTGGGGCGGCAAATCCTTGTACAGCTCTCGGACCAGATCAGGCCGATCATACAGGCTTTCATTTTTATTAGGCGTTAGCAAAATTCCATCCTTGATCGCCCCATGATACCCACAATCGCAGCGCAGCACCCCATCAAAGATATAGCGCTGATTCATCCGCACCTCGCTCAGGCTCAGCTCCCGTCCGCAGACAGGACAAGCCAACAATGGCAACATCCGCAAAGGCAAACCGATTTCGGGACAAGAATTCTGTGCATATTGATCTAAATCAGCTATTTTTTGCGTGAGCAGCGTTTCCGCCCTGGCCAAACGCCCTTTTTCTCGAGCCAAATGGGCAAGGTGATTTTGATATATCCTCTTTACATCCGCCACATCTTGTCCATCTGCCAAATTGGATACGCGATATAAGGATAACACCTGATGAATTTCTTTTAGAGAAAAATCCAATTCCTTTAGTGCTAAAACAAATTCCAAATCTTTAAGCGTATTGTCATCAAAATCATATTGGCCGGTCGGTTTTGGCGGTACGATCAAACCAAATTTAATATAGAAATAAATATTGTCCGTGGAAATCTGATATTTTTTGGCAACCTGACCGATTTTCATCGTTGGCCCACCTTTTCGTATCCAAAATTGAGTTGTTATTTTTTGATTATATCACAAATATGGAGTGTACTCAACCTTTTGCTTTTTTTGCTAAAATACCACTATTGACATGGATAGCTGTCCATAGGATATTATTATGGCAATTCATTAAACAAACAGAAAAGGGTGTTTATTATGCAAATTATCAAATCAGCCAAAACCAGAACTCTGGCGGAAAACCGTCAGCTAACGGAGACCGTGGCAGAGATCATCAGCAAGGTAAGGGAAAACGGCGATCAGGCCGTATTGGACTACAACACCCGTTTTGACCACAATGACCGGGCCCAGTTTCGGTTAAGCCCGGAGGAAATTGAAACAGCATATCAACAAGTGAGCGCAGAGGAACTTTTTCAATTACAGCAGGCAGCAGAACATATTCGCAGCTTTGCCCAGGCGCAAAAGGATTCTTTGCATCCCTTGGAGGGATTTTCTCCCTATCCAGGCGTTTCTTTGGGACACCGGGTGCTCCCTGTATCTTCCTGCTGCTGCTATGTGCCCGGCGGCGGCTATCCCCTCTATTCCACCGCGCTGATGCTGGTGATCCCGGCCAAGGTAGCTGGCGTAAAACAGGTTGTCGCCTGCACACCGGCCAAAAAAGGCACCCATTCCGTAGACGCCAAAACAGTGGTGGCCATGGACATTGCCGGTGCAGATGAGATTTACGCCGTAGGCGGCGCCCATGCGGTTGCAGCCTTTTCCTATGGTACAGCGCAAATTCCGGCGGTTGATTTAATCGTAGGCCCCGGCAATCAATATGTTACCGAAGCCAAGCGGCAATGCTACGGCCAGGTGGGCATCGACTTTGTGGCAGGCCCCAGCGAGGTTTTGGTGCTCACCGACGGCAGCGCCGATCCGGAACTCACCGCAGCCGATCTACTGGCCCAGTCCGAGCATGATTTATTGGCCAAGGGCATCTTGATCACCACCGATCTTTCTTTGGCAAAAGCGGCCATTGCGGCAGTAGAACAACAACTGGAGCAGCTTGCCACCGCAGGGATCGCCCGCCGCTCCTGGGAGGATTACGGCGAGGTGCTGCTGGCAGACAGTATGGCGGAAGCGATTGCGCTAACCAACCAATACGCGCCAGAGCATCTGGAGGTCATCGTTCAGCAGGAGCAGGAAATTGTGGAGCAGCTCTATAACTACGGCTCCCTGTTTATCGGCCAAACCACCGCGGAAGTATTTGGCGACTATATTTCCGGCACCAATCATACGCTGCCGACACTGAAAGCCGCCCGCTACACCGGCGGCGTTTGGGCCGGCACCTTCCTCAAAGTTTGCACCCACCAGCGGTTGAATTTACAGGCAATGCACGCATTGAGCGGAATCACCTCGGCACTGGCGCGGGGCGAAGGTCTGATCGCCCATGCCCGTGCGGCGGAAATTCGTCACGAGAAGCTATAAGCTTTAACAAAGGAGGACGCATTATGACAGCCATCACGCCAACGGAGCAAAAAGTATTGCAGCAGCTTGACGGTGAAGCAGCCTTGTCCTTTTTGCAAGCACTGGTACGCTCCGACAGCCAAAACCCGCCCGGGCGGGAAAAAGAAACCGCACTGCTGCTCCAAAGCAAGCTGGCTTCTTTAGGCTTGTCCTGCCAACTGCAGCAGGTAGAAGACCAACGGTACAATAT
Source organism: uncultured Peptococcaceae bacterium (assembly GCA_964407445.1). Taxonomy (GTDB): domain Bacteria; phylum Bacillota; class Dehalobacteriia; order UBA4068; family UBA4068; genus JAILCQ01. The sequence goes on along the minus strand of CAYOVS010000122.1, from coordinate 2,986 downwards.
TCTTGCCCTGCTGCCGGGAGAAAGTGAAGAACAGCTGCTTTTCAACGGCCACATGGATACGGTCAGCATCGGCACCCCGGACAATTGGACGGTAGCGCCACTGGGCGGAGAAATCATCGACGGCAAGCTATACGGCAGAGGCGCCTGCGATATGAAAGCAGGCTTGGCCGCCATGGTATATGCCATCGAAGCCATCGTCAAAAGCGGTGTTCCCCGCAAAAAGAGCATTCTCTTTACCGGTGTGATCGACGAAGAAGTTTATTTTAAAGGTACTCAGGCCTTAATCGACCATAAATTGCTCAACAATTGCACCCGCGCCTATGTCAGCGAGCCTACCTCGCTGGGCGCTGCCGCCAGTTTGCAGGGCGCCTGCGAATTTACCGCCCATATCCATGGCAAAGCCGCCCATACCGGCATGGCCGAAATCGGCGTATCCGCCATTTACCCCATGGCTCGCTTTATTGCTGCTTTGGAGGAGCTTCATCAACAACTGCAAACCAAGGGAAAACAACTGGGGTTTACGGTGAATCCCAGCATCAATGTGGGCGTGGTACAAGGGGGGCATGATGTGTTGCTGGTGCCCGATCATTGTCTGGTGCATTTTGACCGCCAGGTATTCCCCGGAGAGGATATGTCCCAGGCCATTACCCAAATCGAAACCCTGTTTCGGCAAATTTGCAACTCCCACAATGTGGAAGGCAAAATCACCTGCAATCAGCATTTCAATCCCTGGCGCAGCCCAGACGGTCATCCGGTAGCACAAGTACTGACAGACGCCCATCATAAAATCACCGGCCGCGACCCCCAAGCCATTTTGTTCCGTGCCTATGCAGAGATCGAAATGCTGGCAACACTTGGGATTCCCGGCATGCTGTATGGGCCTGGCAGCATTTTGCAAGCCCACAGACCGGACGAATTTGTGCGAACTGAGGAGGTGATCACCGCAGCCAAAACCTATGCGCTGATAGCCTATGATTTTATTCAATAAAAAGGAGGGTTCGTGATGTCGAACGAAAACCGCGTGCAACGCTGGCGCAAAATCAAAAAACCGGTATATGTTATCTTTTTAATCTTGTTCCTTGGCTTGTTCTCCATTTCTACCTTTGGCTGTTTTTTGCAATTTTTTGACCGCAGCGATATCTGGATTGGCATCTTGCCTCTGTCGCAATTCACCATTTTGCTTTCTGCATGGGGGATGGCGCTGGCTATTTCTATTTTATATTTGATTGAAAAGCACTTTCTTGGTTCCTCAAAAAAATAATTCGGAAAGGAGGAGATTATCATGATCTTATCTTCTAAAGAAATTACCATTGCTGTTGTCATTCTCTTAATCTACATTGCCTCCATTATTTGGGGCGGTTTTTTCTCCAAAGGCTCGAAAATGGCCAATAAATCTATCGAGGAATTTGCAGTAGGCAGCCGTTCCCTCAATTATTTGCTGGTTCTATTTACCGTAATCGGCGTATTTATTACCGGCTCCATTTATATTGGCTGGTTTTCCTGGGGTGCCTGGGAAGGCCTGATCGCCCAATACTTAATTATCTATTCTGTATCCAACTTCTTTTTGCTATATATTTTCGCCCAAAAGATCTGGATCTGGGGCGCGCGCTTTAAGCTGCTCACCCAACCGGATTACATCAAGCTGCGTTATCGTTGCAAACCACTGACGCTGCTTTCCGGTGTTGCCGGCGTTATCATCGAAGCGCCGTGGAATATCATTGAATTTATTGCCATGGGCTGGGTGGTCAACTCCCTCACCGGCGGAGCGATCAGCAATACGGCGGGGATTATCTTCTTTGGTGTGCTGATCCTGGGCTATGTGGTCTACGGCGGAATGAAATCCATTGCCATTACCGAGCTGATTCAAGGTATTTTATGTTCTTTGGTCATCACCATCGGTCTGATCTTTGCCATCTACAAGCTGTTCGGCGGCTTTGGCTCCCTGTTCCAACAAGTTTATGCTGCCGCGCCGCAAAATCTTACCATCAGCTACGGCGGCACCTACTCTTATTCTTACTGGGCCTCTATTATCATTGCCGCTACCTTAGGCGGGTTCTGCTGGGCCTCCATGTTCAACCGCATTTACACTACCAAAAGCGTGCTGGATGTGAAAAAAACCGCAGTGTTAAGCGCGATTATCGTCTGCCTGTTCGCTACTATTATTTTGATTTTTGCCTTGGGCGGCATTTTGATGCCGGAAGCCCTGGAGGCTGGAGACGCGGCATTCTTTGTTATGTGCTACAAGGCTTTTGGCCCCCTGTTCCTGGGCTTGGTGGGCATCATCATCGTAGCGGCTTCGATGAGCTTATCCTCCGTAGTGATCGCCAGTCACGGGGTAATTATCTCCGAAAATATTTTGCGCGAGATCAATCCCAAGATCACAGAAGAAAAACGGCTGAAGGTCTCCCGCATTTGTATTTTAGTCTATGGGTTTGTCTGCATGTTTATGGCTACACTGGATCTGCCCAATCTGGCTTTGGTGGCCAATATCCTTTATGAGGGCGTCATCCAGATCATTCCTATCCTGTTCTTTGGTATCTACTGGCGGCGCAGCAACAAGCAAGGCGCCTTGGCCGGCATGATCGTCGGTTTGGCAATCGCCTTCTTCTTTGGCATCAATCCTGAAGCCTTGGCGGTATTCGGCGGCTGGACCGGCGGTGTACTGGGCTTGGCAGCCAATCTGATCGTTCATGTGGCCTGTGCCTTTATTTTCCCCAAGGAAGCCTATGTAGATAAACTGTTTGATATGATCAATGACAGCGAAGAAGACGCCATGCAGGAGCAAATCGCCTCCGCATAATCCATAACCCCCATATCCCCATTTTAACCACGCAAAAGGAGAAGGCGATTGCCTTCTCCTTTTGGCTTTCCAAGCATCCTTTTCAGCTGCACTGTTATAATCATCCAATAAATTTTTGTTTGAAAGATACTCATACTTTAATCCACTGTTATATACATACCTATATATAGAGCCTAATGTATCAAC
>CAYOVS010000121.1:0-5678 GCA_964407445.1 uncultured Peptococcaceae bacterium | reverse complement strand
AATCCACTAATGAAGCAAAAATGACTGCAATCACTTGCGATTGCTGATTAAATACCGGGCTGCCGCTGGAACCGGGGCGAATCGGCCCGTCCAAACGCAATACCGACAAATCCTGTTCCAGCGTCGTGTAGCCCACCACGGTGGCCTGGGAAATCGTCCAATCAAATCCCAGCGGATTGCCGATAAAAATCACCTCTTGCCCGGCGGTGGCTTCTGTGTCCGCAATCTCCACATAGGGCAAATCGCTGCCGCCAAGATCAATCATCGCCAAATCCACACCAGGAATTTCCGTCCATTCCCGGGTAGCAAAGGTAGAAACCGATTGATCGCCAAAGGTGATGGTCAAGATACCGCCACCCTCCACCACATGACGGTTGGTTACGATCAACCCATCCGGGCGAATATTAAAACCAGTGCCGCTGCCGCCGATGCTTTCGATGCTGACTACCGCCGATTTCAGATCGGCTAACGCTTGATCCTCCGCCAATTGCGCAGAATCATGCAAAAAGCTCATATCCGGCACCGCCTGGAACATATCGAAAATCATCCACGCCGCAAAGGCCAACACCAAAGCAGCAGCGCCCAGCAACTTCCAGCTAGAACGCCGTACCGGAGCATCCTCTTCCTGACGATCCAAAGCAGCATTTTCCGCCGCTTGGTTGATTGCGGCAATTTCTGCCAAATCCAGATCCGGCTGCAGATCCTCCGCCACATTTTGCCAATAGGCGTCTGATTGCTGTTCTTCTTCAATTTTTTTCAGGATTTCCGGGTCATTTTTCTTGATCCGATACATCCCCATCCGCAACATCCCTTTCTGCAGCAAGTGCCACAATCGCCGCTGTTGCTGCTTCATCCCAACGATGCAAATACAACTGCGGCTTCCCGGCAGTCTTACGCCAATCCTCATCACGACTGCGATTATAAGCAATAAAGCCGATCCCGGCAGAAAAAGCCGCCTGGGCGTCGATCAATGCATCCCCGATCATCCAGGTGTTTTGGACAGGGACATGGGGAAAGGCCTGACAAATAAAGCGCACCCCATCCGGGCGAGGTTTTAAGGCCGGAACTGCCTCCCGCCCGCAGATCAAGGAAAAATATTGGGCAACCGCCAACTGATGCAGGCATTGATGCACCGCCAAATCCATATTATTGGATAATACCGCCAATTGAAATTGCGCGGAAAGCTGCCGCAAAACCGCCTCGACCCCCGGCTCCAGCAGCGCTGCCGCCAGGCCATCGCTTTCAATTTCGCTAATCCGCTGCCAGATTTTTTGATTTAGCGACTGGGATAACTGCCCCTCCGCCAGCAGCGCAGACAGATTATCGGAAACAGGGCGATGGTAATCAAAATAAATTCCCGCTGCATCCAGCATCCGGCCCACCTCCTGCTTCATCAAAGCAAAATCAATCCGGGAATGCAGCAAAGTATTGTCCATATCAAAAATCAACAGTTTTGTTTTCATGCATTGCCTCCAAGCTTCGGCCAGTTTCATAATTGATGGGCAAAGCACTTTTGCCGATCCCCTGCCAAATACCGATGATCACCAAAACCACGCCGCATAATTGCAGCCAGGTCATAGCTTCGCCCAGCCAAATGGCTGATATCATAATGGAAGAAACCGGCATAAAGCTATTAAACATCCCGCAAACCGAAGCACCTAACACATTGAGCCCAATATTCCATAATAAAAAACACATACCACCTGGCCAAAGACCCAAAAACAACAGCCAAAACCATTGCACCGCCGTTAATGAAAAAATCTCCGGCAAATAGTAAAGGAACAATGGCAAAATCATCACCATGGCGCTGGCAAATATCCAGAATAAACCTTGGAAATAAGGCATACGGTGCCCATAATGACGACTCAGCAAACTATAGCTGGCCCAACAAATTGCCGCCGCAAACAGAATAAAATCCGCAGCGTGGACGGTAAATCCGCTCTCGGCAAAAATGCCGCCACCGGCAACCGCCAAGATAATCCCCGAAAAAGCGAGCACAACCCCAAGCTTTTTGCGCCAACCAAAAGGTTCTCCCAACAGCACAGACGAAAATATTACGATCAGAATTGGGTTGCTACCCACAATCAAAGAGGATTTACCTGCTTGTGTAAACTGCACGCCAATATTCATCAGCAAAAAGAAACCGCAGGCACCGGTAAGTCCCATCAGGAAAAAAGGCCAGAAGTTCTTTTTATATAAGCGAAAATTGGGCTTTTGGCGGCAAAAGCATAACAGCAATACCGCAAAAAGAAAAGTGGTAAATACTCTCATCGCACTGATTAAATAAGGCGATACTCCATCCTGGGTTAAAAATCGAACGACAGGATAGGTGGAGCCCCAAGAAATTACCACAATACTCACAAGGACAAAATAGAAATATTTGCTATGCTTCATTTGCCGCCTCATTCATGTTGCCAATTTACAACAAATCAAGTATGATACAGTTATGATAAATCCGCTAAAAAGCTTATTTCCCAACGGGCTCTCCGGCAACGGCTTAAAGCTGCTTGCCTGCTTTTTCATGTTCGTCGACCATCTGGGGATGATGCTGTTTCCCCAGTACCCCTGGCTTAGACACCTGGGACGGCTGGCCTTCCCCATTTTTGCCTATATGCTGGGCGAAGGCTATCGCCATACCCGCAGCAAAAAACGCTATCTGCTGCGGTTGTGTTGCTTTGCGGTTTTATTTCAATGGCCATATCAATTCTTTACCGGTTGCACCGATAGCAATATCTTTGGCGAACTGGCCTTAGGTCTGCTGGCAATTTACAGCTTTGACCGGCTTTTTCGGTGGCAACCGGCAGGATTAGCTTGCATCCCGCCGCTTTTTATCGGGGTGATCAGCCAGTTAGCCAATTTTCAATACGGTTTCTACGGAATTTCCTTAATTTTTTGCGGCTATCTGTTTGCCGGAAAAGAAAAAGAGCTTAGTCTGTCCTGGTTGTTGGTAAATGTCATTCCCATTTTAGGACTTTTGCAGATGTCCAGCAATCAGGTATTATCCTTGTTTGCACTGCCATTGTTGTTCACCTATAACGGCAAGCGCGGCAAAGGCAGCAAATGGTTCTTTTATGCCTTCTATTGCCTGCATTTGCCCTTGCTTTGGCTGCTTGCCCAATGCGGCTAATCCAGTTCATCCAAGGTTTTGCTAAAGCTGTCCGCACAATTGGTCAAAAACCAGTCAACCGACTGGATATCGGCAAATTTATCCAGCTCCCGGCGGATACTTTCCTTGGCGCGAAGAAATTCCCCATTGCCTGCCGCACATTCCTCCAGGCATTTCAAATAGGCAGATAGCTTGTCCGCAGCTTTCACCAGACGGTACTCCTTTTGCTGCGCATCCGGGAACAACAACCCTTGGTATGAACCTTGCAGCCCCTGGGGCAAAAAAGACAGCAGCTTTTGCTTGGACACATCCTCGATTTCCCCATAGGCTTGTTTGATCTGGGGATTGAAGTATTTTACCGGTGTTGGCAAATCACCGATCAATACCTCCCCCACATCATGATACAACGCCAATACGGCGGCATGCTCCGCTTGATACGCACCGCCAAAATAGGTATTCTCCGCCAGCGCCAGCGCATGCACCAATACCGCAACCTCCATGCTGTGCTCCTGAATATTTTCCGGCTGAATATTGCGCATCAGGCTCCAGCGTTTGATCAGCTTCATCCTGGACAAATAGGCAAAAAAGCTGGTCACCAAACCACCCCCATATATCCTGAACAGGGCTGCCGCTAGCAGCGACAGCCCTTTTTTCTGTGTTGCAAAAGTAAAAACCTTTTCCGGATTAAAACTCTACAAAACGAACCTTTAGCACATCTTCCAAAGCGGCGATATTAGCAATTTGTTCTTCGGAAGGCTCACGGGAAACGCCAAAGGTCATCATGGCAACCTCATTATCTCCACCGGGGCAAACCTGCATGGCAGAAATATTTATGTTATTTTCGCCCATCGCCGTACCGATCTTGCCGATCATACCGGGTTTGTTGACATTTTCCACCAAAATCATATTGGGCTCGGGGCGGAAGTCAAAACGATAACCATCAATTTCCACAATGCGGGGATCATCCAAACCAAAGATCGTACCACAATACCGATATACCCGTTCGCCCGCATACACCTTCACCCGAATCAAGCCGGGGAAATGTCCCGCATCCTGCTCTTTGCTTTCAATCACGCCTATGCCCCGGGCTTCGGCCACCTTGATGGCATTGACGTAATTGATCTGCTCTTTGAGGATTGGTTCAAACAAGCCACGCAAGACGGCTCTGGTAATCATTCCGGTATCCAACTGTGCAGCCTGACCGCAATAATCAACGGCCACCTTATAAACCGGCTTTTTCTGCAATTGATGATATATTTTGCCCAGCAATTCGCCCAAACGCATATACGGCTTGATGGTAGTCAATTCGTCATTTTTGAGAACGGGCATATTCACCGCGTTGGCCACCAGCTCACCCTGGAGCGCGTTGACCACTTCTTCGGCAATGCAAATACCCACGTTTTCCTGAGCCTCTTTAGTAGTGGCGCCGATATGGGGCGTTACGGTAAAATTGGGGAAAGCATACAAAGGAGATTCGGTGCAGGGCTCTTTGCTCAACACATCACAAGCTGCCCCGGCAACCTTGCCGTTCTTCAAAGCTTCTGCCAAAGCCTGCTCGTTATACAAACCGCCCCTAGCACAGTTGACAACTCTTACGCCGTCTTTCATCAGCGCAAACTGCTCCCGATCGATCATGCCGATGGTTTCCGCAGTTTTGGGCGTATGGATGGTGATCACATCCGCTTCCCGGAGTAAATCATCCAGGTGCTCTTTTTTGGTGGCTCTGCCCCGGGCAAATTGCTCATCCGTAATATACGGATCATAAGCAATGATATTCATGTTAAACGCGTGCATCCGTTTGGCTACCAAGGTGCCGATCCGGCCCAAGCCGATAATGCCCAAGGTTTTGCCGTTCAGCTCACAGCCCTGAAAACGGCTACGGCCCCATTCGCCACCCTTTAAGCAAGCGTTGGCCTCGGAAATATTGCGGCAAGCTGCAATAATCAAGCCAATGGTCAATTCACAGGCCGAAATGCTGTTGGAATCGGGTGTATTGACAACGATAACACCATGATCAGTGGCTTCATCCATATCAATATTATCCACGCCGTTACCAGCGCGCCCAACAACTTTTAAATTGACCGCCTTCTCCAGCAATTCTTTATCCACGATCGGTAAACTGCGCACAATTAAACCGTCATATTCATGGATGGTAGAGAGCAATTCCTCACGGGATATGTCTTTTTTATAAACAATATCCATACCGCTGGCATACAGTACTTCTAAACCTTTTTCGTTGAGTTTTTCCGCTACAAGAATTTCGGTCATTTCTACCACCCCTTACTATTTGATATATTTCTTTCCAGAATACATAAGATTATATCTGGTATTGGCGCTGATGTCAATGAAAAAAGAAAATCGTATGCAAAATGATGCGATTTTCTCTAATAATTATTCTGTTTATTTCTCTGTTACAGCAGCACAGGTTATCTAAAGGTGAATACTTTTGCTGTAGCCGGATCCGCCAGACCTTTATATCACATAATTTTTCTAAAAGCAGAGATTACTTCTGGGTCAAGAACGGAGCCCCCATAATAGACTAACTCGTTTAGATCTTCTTCGCAAATCATCA
>CAYOVS010000120.1:4047-5786 GCA_964407445.1 uncultured Peptococcaceae bacterium | reverse complement strand
ACCGGCCATCAGGAAAATCCCGGCAGCGGCTATACCGTCAAGGGAGAACCCACCAATTTGATTGATATTGAAAAGCTGGTTTTGGCTTTGGGCTTCCGCCATGTGCGCACCGTAGACCCCAATGATTTGCAGGCGGTACGGGAAACGTTGGATCAATTTTTGGCTTTGGACGAGCCTTCGGTGCTGATCACCCGCTGGCCCTGCGCGCTGAAAAAATTCTCCGCAGAGGACAAAGAGGAGTTCACCGGCGCTTTCACCGATAAATTTGCGGTGGATTCTCAAACCTGTATCGGTTGCCGCATTTGTATGCGGGCGGGCTGCCCGGCGCTGTCCTTTGACCCGGAGCAGAAAAAAGCCAAAATTGACCGGGTGCAATGCTTGGGCTGCGGCGTATGCGGCCAGATTTGCCCCAAGGGCGCCATCGTGAAGGAGGAAAAATAAATGACCAAAAGCGTATTGTTGGTGGGCGTAGGCGGTCAGGGTACCATTTTGGCCAGCAAGCTGTTGACCACCGGCTTGATGCAGGCCGGTTATGATGTGAAAATGAGCGAGATCCACGGCATGAGCCAGCGGGGCGGCTCGGTATCCTCTCAGGTGCGCTATGGCGAAAAGGTGCTGTCGCCGGTGATCGAGCCGGGCGGTGCGGACATTCTGGTTTCCTTCGAGGTGATGGAGGCTTTGCGCTGGCTCAACTATTTGCAGCCCGGCGGCAAGGTGATCGTCAATCAGTTCCAACTGCCGCCGATGCCGGTGATTACCGGCGATGCGGTGTATGCCCAGGATATCATCCCAGAGCTGCAAGCCAAGGCAGATGTTACCCTGGTGGATGCAGCGGCTATCGCGGCCTCTCTGGGCAATCCCAAGGTGATGAACATTGTGCTTTTGGGCGCGATCGTTAAGGCCATGGGTCTGCTGGAAATTGATTGGGAACAGTTGATCCGGGATACGGTGAAACCGGCCTTTGTCGAGCTGAACATCAAAGCGATCCATCTGGGTATGGAGGCGGTACAATAAATAACGGAGAACTGCTATGAAGCGCAAATCAATCTGGATCTGGCTTTTGCTGCTTGCCATTTTGGTAAGCTGCTGGTTTGAGTTTGGCTATTTGCCTCGCAAAGAGGCGGCGGATGCGGCTTATGCCATTGCCAAGCTAAGCCCCTTTACCGCCGACCGGCAAGCCTTGTCCTGCTTTGCCAACGAGCATATGGGGGTGCAGCCCAATGCCACCGGTTTATTTGATCAATTGCCGCTGGCCGGGGCGGAAAGAGCCTTTTGGTTTCATAGCAGCCATTACAGTATCCATATTGATTTTATGAAGGGCACAAGGGTTTGTGCGGCGCAGAATCTGCGGCTGCGTTTGGATGAGGAGGCGTACAACACGCTGCAATCCTCTCCGGATTTTGCTGCCGCCTGCACCACCGAGCTGTGTCAGGCGCTGGTTTTTGACAGCGCGGTAGCCTTTGCCCTGCTGGATGATTTGGACATGATGATTTATTCCTTTGGCGATCATGATTATGCCATCGGCCGGGCTGCTTTGGGGCAGTACACCGGTTGGAGCTTTGCCTCTTTGCTGGAGGAAAAGTCCTGGCAGCAAATGCAGGAGCAATTAGCGGAGCCGGGCTGGGCGGAACAAATCGTAGCGGAGGATTTTCTGCATATCTGCTACTGTTATCAGTACGATCAGCATCCGTAAGGATGCTGACCTGCAAACCCAGATACCGCAAGAACAAGAACAATAA
>CAYOVS010000120.1:1880-3947 GCA_964407445.1 uncultured Peptococcaceae bacterium | reverse complement strand
CAAGAACAAGAACAAGAACAAGAACAAGAACAAGAACAAGAACAAGAACAAGAACAAGAACCGTATCAGGAAGCGCAAAAACCGTTTGCACCAAAGCAAGAATTCTGGTGCAAACGGTTTTTTTATGTTCTCAGCCTAGGGAAGCTTTTCGATAGGCGCTCTTGGGTCGGTTGATTCTGTGACGCCGGCTCTTTTTTTCGCATGACGCAAAAAGGTTTGATAGTTGAGCCCGGTTTGCTGCGCCGCGTCTTTGGCAGAGAGTTCACCCCGCTGCCATTTTTGGACGATCCAAGCAAAATTATCGGGAAGCGTAACTTGTGGACGGCCAAAACGCACGCCTCGGGCATGGGCAGCGGCGATGCCCTCCGCCTGCCTTTGGCGAATGCTGTCTCTTTCCTTTTCCGCCACATAGCTGAGCAGCTGTAAAACAATATCGGCAATCAGCGTGCCGGTCAAATCCCGCTCCTTTTGCCGGGTATCCAATAGGGGCATATCCAAAACCACGATATCCGCCTGCTTTTCCTTGACAATACCTCGCCATTGCTCCAAAATCTCCTGATAATTGCGGCCCAGTCGGTCAATACTTTTTACCACCAAAATATCTCCCGCCTTTAGCTTGCGCAGCATCCGCTGATAGGCCGGGCGCTGAAAATCCTTGCCGCTTTGCTTATCCAGAAAAATATATTGCTCTTCCACCGGATATTCGCGCAGGGAAATCATTTGCCTGTCTTCGTTTTGATCCCGGCTGGAAACTCTGGCGTATCCGTATACGCGTCTGGCCATCAAATCCGCTCCTTTCCGCTGGCAGTACTATTGTATCGGGAAACAGGAGCCTTTTCCATAAGTTTGAAGAATATCCAAATATTACCAGTTATAGTGGAAGAAAAAAGAAGACGCATTTTCAACGTCTTCTTTTTGTGCTCCGGTAAGCAATCCCGTGGTTATTTGCTTTTGTTATGCCTGCTTTACCGCATTGCGAAAGGCAGAGGGGCTTTTGCGGCCCCAAAACAGGTAGACGGCGGCGGCAAGAACCGCGCCCAGCAGCAGTACCAGATACATGTGGCAATAGCTGCCCAGAGCGGCGGCCAGCAGCCCGCCGATAATACCGCCTGCGCCAATACCCAGATCAAAGGCGCACAAATAGGTGGAGGTGGCAGCGCCCCGTTTTTGCGGCGGTGCAATGCGTAATGCCATGGCCTGCATGGCCGGGGTGATCATGCCAAAGCCTGCGCCAAAAAAGATTGCGCCGGTATAATAGGCCACTTTTACCGGGAACAAGCCCAGCAGCAGCATACAAATACCAATGCAGGCCGTGGATAGATAAACGATGGCGCCCTCGCCTTTTTTGTCGCTGATTTTTCCTACAAGCAATCGCATGGTAATGGTGGCGCTGGCCATAACCATAAAGAAGGCGCCGCCGCTGCCAATAGCGTACTCAACTGCATATAGCGCCACAAAGGTCATGATGGCGCCATGGGGGAGCAGACTAAAAAATAGTACAGCGGAGGCGGGTAATGCATCTCTGCTGAATAAGCCGGTAATTTTTTCAAGCAGGGAGACGTTGGCGCGGACAGACTGCCGGGGGGTAGCAGGTTCTTCTTTGCCATGATAGGTGAAGGATAGCAGGAGCGCCACGACGGCCATTGCGGCCGCCAGCAAAAACATGGCGGTAAAGCCCCAGCGATTCATAATAAACAGTCCCAACGCTGGGGAAATCGACATAGATAAGGCGGCGGTCACCCCAAAATAGCCCATTCCTTCGCCAAAACGTTGTCGGGGAATAACATTAACCACCTCGCTATTGACCGCTGTGGAAGAAAGCGACCAAAAAACGCCATGGAGCATCCGAAACAGCAGCAATAATCCAATCAACTTGACGATTGCATAGTTTAGTGGCAGCAGGATCATGCCGCCTAAGCCCAACAAGAGAATACGGCGTTTGTTTTTATGGTCAAACAGCCAGCCAGAAAAGGGACGCATGATTAAAGAGGAGATCGAAAACATTCCTGCTGCCAGGCCAGCAATAGCATCGCTGCCACCTAGGGACTTGATAAAGAAAGAAAAGGT
>CAYOVS010000120.1:0-1870 GCA_964407445.1 uncultured Peptococcaceae bacterium | reverse complement strand
GCTACCTGCATATGGAAACTGATAAATTGGCAAAAATTGAGGATAAATAGAGCTAAAAAAGCTTTTGTCCAAAGCTTTTCTCTGGTTTGTTCCGTTGTTTTCAACATGTGTTCTACTCCTATGCGTTTTGTTGCATGGCAACCCGAAAAGCGGATTTTGTTTTCGAGCCCCAGAAGAAATAGAGGATTGCAGTTAGGGCGATGGGGATTGCCATCAAACCGAACATGACCCGGTAATTGAAGAAGGTGGCCAAGGCGCCGGAGATTACGCCGCCCAGAATGGTGGCCACATCAAAGGAGCAAAGATATGTAGAGGAGGCAGAGCCTCTTTGAGACAGGGGAACAATGCGTACCGACATGGTTTGCATCGCCGGCATGGAAAAGCCGGTAGAAATGCCAACCAAGATGCCGGAAAGATAAAAGAGCAGGCTGCTATGACCAAAGGCTAAAAATAGCAGCGCCAAAAAATGCGCGGCGCAGCCAAAATAGATGGGTAAGGATTCGCCCTTGGTATCAGCAATGCGGCCGGAAAATACCCGTAATGCGGCGGCGCTTAAGGCGTTTAGGGTAAAATACAAGCCGCCGTTGCCCAGTCCATCCGCCGCTGCGTACAGCGCTAAAAAAGAGGAAAGGCTGGCATAGGGGATGGAAAAGCATAAGGCCAGCAAAGAAGCGGGCAAGGCCTCGCGGTTGAACAGTTTGGCCAGCCGGGCTTTTGCCGGGATATTGGCGGTTGTTGTGGTTTTGGGGGGCAGCGGATGCAGCTTGACCCGGGTGAGCATCACCAGGGCGATCAAGGCAAAGGCAGAGGCGCAAAGAAACATCACGGTAAAGCCTGCTTTTTCCATGATGATGATGCCGAAAGCAGGCGCTAGAGCCATAGCCATGGAATAGGTGAGGCCAAAATAGCCCAATCCTTCGCCAAAGCGGCTTTTGGGGATGATATCGCAGGCATTGGTATTGGCCGAGGTGGAGCAAACCGACCAAAACAAGCCGTGGACGCAACGACCGATCACTACCACCATAAGGATTGGTACCAGCAAATACAATAAGGGAAAAGCGATCAAGCCGCATAGTCCGATATAGAAAATTTGCTTGCGGCTGATATTATCCAGACACCAGCCGGCAATGGGACGCATAAGCAACGATGCTGTAGAATAGATGGTCAAAATCAGACCCACCAAAAAATCCGAACCGCCCAGATGCCGCACATAAAAGGGAAAGGTGGTCATCAGCATATTAGCGGTCATAAAGACGAAAATATTGAGAATGGCCAATAAGATAAAATCTTTGGTCCAAAGTTTTTCTAATGGAGGGCGTGTTGCGGTTGTTTGTTGTGGTTGTTGGGTTTCCTGATGCCGCAAGCGCCAGACTTCGTAAAAGTTCATGTTATGCCTCCCCAGTGGCGGTTGGTAGTTTCTTTTGTGCATATAAGTATGCTAAGGTTGGCAGCGCTACAGCAAACAGAATCAGAACCCCGCCCAGCATTTGTCCGCCGGATAGAGTATCGCCAAAAATCAAAAAGGCCAATAGCGCAGTACTGGGCGGTTCCACCAGGTAGAGAATGGCAGCGTCCACCGCACCGATCAGTTTGACGCCCTTTGCCATCAAAAAATTGCTGAGGGCTGTGACCCCGATCCCCAATAAAATCGCATAGATCCAGGTTACCGGCTGAATTTCAACAATAAAGCCGCCGGTAAAGGGGGTGGCTGCGGTAAAGAGCAGCGCGGCGATCCCCATCACGAAAAAATTGTAAGTGACCAGATCTAAGTCGGGCAAGTACTTTTCCATCAGGTTGAGCTTTACCGATTGTTCCAAGGCGGCCAGCAGGGCTAAAAACATACCCAGTACCGAAATGATGCTGGCGGAGG
>CAYOVS010000119.1:0-5806 GCA_964407445.1 uncultured Peptococcaceae bacterium | reverse complement strand
CCTATAGGGACAACAGCCGTCACTTTTTATAACACCCAGGAGATTGTAGATTATACGCTGGGCTTCAACAATCTGTATATTGAAAATCTGTACAAAATGGCCGGTCGGGGAGGTCGGGTGATGAACGGCAAATTTGTCCATGCCGCCAACGTGGATTCCGTATTTGCCGATATTGCCAGCCGTTGGAATACGGCTCAGGATCCCTGGGACGAGGCCGCCTATAACCAGCTGACCGCTGTGTTGCGTCATATTGACGGCTCACCCTATGACGGTAGCAATATGCAGACGGAGACCGTCACTGTAACCTTCCGTCTGGTGGGTGCGTTCCGCTCCTCTGCTCCGGTATTGCTCAGTCCCAACAGCGTGTATGGGGGCGAGGACTATCATGGAGGCACCTATGTTACGTGGGTTCCCACCACCGAATATACCTTGCCGATAGGCAGCACGGTCTATACCCTGTTCGTCAAAGCCATGGCTGATGCGGGCTTGCACTCTGTAGGCGCAGAGGGGAACTATGTGGGCACCGTAACCGCCCCGGAGGTTTATGGCAGCTACGAGCTGTCCGAGTTTACCAACGGAGATCGTTCTGGCTGGATGTACACGGTCAACGGACCCCATCCCAGCGTGGGATTGTGTGGTTACACCTTGGCAGACGGCGATGAAGTGCTCTGGCATTATGTAAACGATTACAGCTATGAGGTTTCCGATTGGTTTGATGATCCCAATTATCCCAATCTGGGCAACGCCACTACCTTTGACCATTGGCGGGAGCCGGCAGACATTCCCCCTGGTGCAACCCAGGCGGCCAGGCCGGTATTGACTGCTAACCTGCCGACAGGAACGCAAGAGTATGCGCAGAACGGAGCTGCACAGGCGCTCTCCGTCACCGCCACAGTGGATGGCGACGGCACACTGCGTTATCAATGGTATTGTAATACGACAAACAGCGGCAAGGGCGGTACAGCTATTGCTAACGCCACCACCGCCAGCTATACGCCGCCCACGGAGGCGGCCGGAACCTTCTACTACTATGTGGTGGTTACCTGCTTCGAGGGAGAGGATATTGTGGATAATTCCGTGACCAGCAACGTGACCACAGTGACCGTGACCGGCTCTGCGTCCCATTATTTGTTGGGCGACGCCAATGAGGATGGCGCGGTAGATATCCGGGATCTTACCCGTATTCGCCGACACATTCTGGGTTTGGCGGAGCTTTCTGGGAATAGCCTGCTGGCCGCTGACGCCAATGGAGATGGTGCGGTGGATATTCGGGATCTCACCCGTATCCGTCGGCACATTCTGGGTTTGGCGCCGCTTCAATAGCAGAGGGCATTTGTGCCCGTAAATCTGTTCTTCTTGTTCCCGGCCTGCAGCAACAGGCGTTCAGATATAATTTGTCTCCCGTTGTCCAACAATAAAACTAAAGAAAAGGAAGATATGTTATGAAAAAGAAACTGGTTTTTACTCTTTTTCTGCTCTTGGCTTTGTGTGTGTGCGCAATTAGCACAGCGTCCGCAGCAGCTGGCGATGCTACGCTTACGCTGACGCCCTCCGCAGCTTCGGTGGAAAAAGGGGATACGGTGACCGTTGCCCTGTCGGTCAGCGATGTGACGGACGTTATCGGCCTGCAACTTAACGTCAACTATGATAAAGCAGTTTTGCAATCCAGTAGCAGCGGTATCGCGATTAACAATAACAATATTCCCGCTTCTTATGTCTCCCATCCTCAGAATGGTCAGTTCCGTCTGGCTTGGGACGATTCAACTTTGCAAGGCGTTGCTTTCAACGGCGATCTGCTTACCTTCACCTTCACCGCGCTGGAGGCTGCGGAAAGCACCGAAATCACTATAGATGGTATTATTATGTATGATAAGGACGAGGTAGACTTTACCGTTCTTACCCAGCCGGCCAGCATCAAGGTAACCGCCTCGGAGGTGGCGCCGGATGTAGTGCTGACCCTGGGCTCCGGTGCAAGTACAGTTCCGGTAAAGATTGACAATCAGGTTGCGGTCAATCTGCGTCTTGATCGCAATGTGTCCAGCATCGGCAATTTCAATGCTACCTTCAATTGGGATACGACAATGCTGGAATATGTGAAATATAGCGCTTGCTCTCAACTGACCAGCAGCTACGGCGGTCAGGCCACCTTTACTCCCAACGCTACAGCAGGCACGCTGTCCGTGGTGTGGAGTGACCCTTCGTCTTGGAATTCCAATCTGTATGCCTCTAGCGATATAGTGACATTGTATTTCAAAGCCAAGACGGTTACTGAGGGCACCCCGGTTACTCTTAGTAACCTGTTGCTGAAGAAGAGCAATGGCACTGAATTGGTGGTGGGCAAGGTAGATACCTCGCTGATGCTCTCTGCGGAGGAGCCCCCGGCGCTGAAATTCACCGCTGTCAGTGACCGTGTGATTCAAGGGGAACAGGCTAGTTTCACCCTGACCATGGAGAACAACGCGCCGTCTGCTGCGGCCATGACCATTCCCCTGAGCTATGACAAGGCCAGCCTGGAATACGTTTCCGCCAGCCCTGTTCTGGCAGGCGTTGCCGTGAGCAAGACTGCTGACGGAGAACTGGAGCTAACCTGGCAAAACGCCGCAGGGGAGGATTTGACGGGTGCTTTGGCCACGATCACCTTTAAGACACTTAAGGGCAGCGCCGGTATCGCTCCGCAGGTGGGCGATGGGACTATTACCAACGCTGCGAGCAAGCGGATCTATTACAATGTTCTTGCTTCGGGAACTACTTATATTGAGCCTACGCTGACTGCCTATGTGGGGCAGCTTGATTCCGTGGGCAAATATACCATTTCCTCAGCAACACAGCTAGCCCTTTTGGCCAACCGGATAAAAAACGATAACGCGTCCTATACCAACGCCACTTTTTACTTGGTCGCGGATCTGGATTTGGCCCAATCTGATAGCTTCGACCTGAATGGCGATGGCGATACGGATGATGAAAACGAGACTTGGACCGGCGGTTCCAACTGGCTGCCCATCGGCGCCGCCAGCTGCGGTTATTCCGGCAGTTTCGACGGACAGTTTCACACGATTTCCAACCTGACCTGCAACTATGACCCTAGTATGCACGGTGGCTATCTGGGTCTGTTTGGCTGGATTGGCAATAAAGCGGAGCTGCGGAACATCGTTTTGATGCACGGTGAGATCAATCAGTACAATGGCAGCAAAAAAGCTGATACTGTTGGTACCCTTGTGGGTAGTTCAAGTAATGGTACCGTAAAGAACTGTGCGGTTTTTGGTATTACCGTAACTGGCTCTGAAATCTGTGGTTTGTGCCGCATGAGTCAGGGAAGAATATACGATTGCTATAGCAGCAGCATTCTCACCTCGGATTCTTCGAGCAATGCCTTCGATGTGGGCGGCCTGGTTTCCGGCAAATACGAATCGACGATTGAGAACAGCATATTTGACGGCAGCATCAATGCTGGCGCTAATCTGCCTTCTACTTGGAGCAATAATGTGGGAACCCTGTTTGCGGGTATAATGTATCCCCAGTTTTATGCTCGTAACTGTCTCAATACCGGCAGCGTGGTCAATAATTCTGCCCACCCTGCCAATGGGCTAAGCGTTTTGGGTAACTGCGGCGGCATTTCTCAGAGTCTTTTTGTCAGCAATTGCTATGACCTAAGCAGCCCTGCTCTGCTCTGCTATCCCGAGAATTTAAAAACCTATATTCCCGCAGGCGCTGTGACCCTTTGTGAAGCTGTTACCGCCGAGCAGATGGGCACTAGCTGGGTGCAAAGCGCCGACGGTCATCCCGTTCCCGCCTGGATGGCGGTGGCTGGCCAAGGCAATGTGCAAACCATTACCAAGAAAAATGCGCAAGTTGGCGAGAGCTTAGATGTCTCCGCTGCAACTCCTGCGGTGGATTACCGCTTGGCGCACCTGCTTGCTATCACCTGCGGCGAGGACGGCCGTTACACTGCTGCCAATGTTTTGGCGCAAATGAACAGCGACTACACCTTACCCCTCACCGAGGCTATGCTGCAGGATGGCAATGTTTGCTTGGCGTACTCCTACGTTTTCGATCCTACGGTGGCGCATACGATTGAAAAAATCAACGCTATTGGCACGGTGAGCCTGGCTAGCAGTGAGGCCATCCTGTTGGCTCGCCAGTACTGCGATGGACTCAGCAGCGAGGAATTGGGGCAGGTAACCAATTATGCTACACTCCTCAGCGCAGAGGCCGCCTATGCGGATCTGTTGATTGCCCAGATTCCCGAAGTGATCGCAGTGGAAAGCGGTGCCTCCGTTACTGCAGCCAGCGCGTATTTCGACAGCCTGTTGCCGGTTTCTCAGGAAAAGATGACCCGTACCGCCCGGCTTACCCAGTCTTTGGCTGTGCTGGCTTCTGTAAATGAAATTGCCGACCTGCAAAAGGCTGCGGACAACGGCTCCATGAAAGCAACCAGTGCGTGGAGCAATATGATCAAAACCGCCCAGTCCAACTTTGCGGCGTTGAGCCAGACGGCGCAGATGCGTGTTGGTAACAAGGGTATGTTTGAAACGCTCGTCGCAAGCTTTGATGCTTTGAGCAACGTGGAGCTCTCTACTCCCGAAGATCTGTTGCTCTTTGCCCAGCGGGTCAACGGCGGCGAAGTGGCGGTGAACGCTAAGCTGACGGCGGATATCGATTTGGCTTCACTCTGTGGATCGTCGATCGATGGCGCAGCAGTGTACTGGACACCCATCGGTACGTGTAATGATAACTATGGCCGAACCGGTGTTTTCTATGGCGGCGTATTTGACGGTCAGAACCACACCATCTCTAATCTGTATCTGGGAGATTGCCCAAATAATGGTTATGCCAGCGGTTTGTTTGGCGCGATCCAAAACGCCACGATCAAGAACCTGAATGTGGTGCTCAGTGGCTTTGCCGCACAGGATAATTACTGCGGTGCGTTGGTGGGCTTTGCGCAAGCATCCAGAATTGACAATTGCTCTGCCGCCTGTGCGGAAGGAGTAACTTATTCGCTGCCTGGTTCCAGCGATATGCCTCTTAATGCAGGCGGTATCCTGGGCAGTGCCTTTCAGGATACCATCATCAGCAACTGCGTTAACAGCTGTCCAATCCTTGCCGAGAAGAGTATTCGCTATTACGATAATGTTGGCGGTATCGTGGGTCATTTGTCTACCCGTTCCACAGCGACTGGCTGCAGTAATCAGGCAGCGCTTACCGATATGTTTACCAGCACAAGTGTAATAGGCGGTATTGCGGGTAAGCTGGAGGGCATAGATAGCCAAATTCTGGATTGCCGCAATACCGGCAATATCACCGGGGTGGGCGCTTCTGCCGGCGGTATTGTTGGCACCGGGGGGGAAGGCAATTACTTTCTTCCCAACGTTTATATCATGTTGATTGATTCCTGTGCCAACGAGGGCAATGTCAAAGGTGCAAAGCAAACCGGTGGTGTGCTGGGCACAGCTGGTAAAGCTGCCAGCAATAATTATTCGCTGCTGACGGTGTCTAACTGCTATAATACCGGCGAAGTGGCCGCAGTGAACTATGCGGGCGGTATCGCTGGATTGTACACCGGCGTCAATATGAGCAACTGCTACACCGTGGGTGATGCCTATGTCACCGGTGCTAGCGGTTGTGCCGGTGGTGTTCTGGGTTTCTATTCTCCGGTGGTTACCTATGAAACCATTGGTAAAACGCAGGTTTTAGAAAATGTGTATTACGACAGAAATGTCAGTACTGCCATTGCGTCTGTGGGCCAGATCCAAAAAATCGTTAATAGTTACTACCAAAATATCAACAATGTGATGCAAGCCGGGACTAG
>CAYOVS010000118.1:0-5840 GCA_964407445.1 uncultured Peptococcaceae bacterium | reverse complement strand
GTTTTGAACTGGGCATTACAACCGGTAAAAAAAACAGAACAGGTCATTACCCGGTATTATCAGATGTTTCCCGATGAATTGGCCATTCATAAGGGGCCGGTGAAACGAATGCTCAGCGAGGGCAATATTTTTCAGCGGGATCAATGGATCATGGATGATTTAGTGAAAGATGGGTATGTCAAAGAGATGTACGCAGATACTGTTTTGCAATTGGTGGTACGCACGCACCAAAGCTATCTTTATGAGGCTTGTCTGGCCCAGGGGCAGTTGGATGTGGCGGAGCATAGTCGCAAGTTGATGCAAATTATCAAGTTTGTTGTAGAACAAGCCGGTAAATAGGACTCTTTGCCTGTTTTCTCTTGTGGGCGGAGCGTCTGATTGTCCGGTATGGTTGATGCAGGAGTCGGCGCTTTGATTCGCAAGCTGAAGAACAAGGATAAATACATATTGATCAACAAAAAGAACTTGTCGGCAACCAGCGAGATTTTCATTGATATCCGTAAAAATATCGGTTCTTCGCGCCTTTGTTCGGTCTTTTGATTGTGAGCAGTTGGCATTGCTGGTTGTTTCGGTTCTGATTAATTATGGGCCGTTTTAAACGGCAGTATCCAAGCTGTTTTGCAAAGGAGGATCACAATGCCCAGCCAAACCTTGTCCCAGTTGTTGAAAAAGCCGCTTTTTTATAATTTTAATGAACTGAATAAAACCTATCGGGAATCCGGGCATGAAGAGTTAATCAGCGCCTGGTTGTATCAATGGGGTGTGGTGCATGGTTTCGAAACCAAACGCGATCAATATAACAATGTCATGATGCGGATTCCCGCCACGCCTGGGTATGAGCAGGCGCCGGTAGTGATGCTGCAGGCGCATATGGATATGGTTTGCGACAAAGAGGGGGATTCAATGCATAATTTTTTGCAGGATCCTATTACGATGAAGCTGGAAAATAGGATGCTCTGCTCTGCTTGCGGTACCAGCCTTGGCGCAGACGATGGCATTGGCATTGCAATGATCCAAACCTTGATTACCGAGCCGGAACAGGCGCATCCTGCTCTGGAGGTGCTGTTTACCGCCAGCGAAGAAACCACCATGGGCGGTGCGGTTATGGTAGACGGCAGTTGGTTTTCCGCGCACTATCTGATCAATCTGGATCATGGGGTGGAGGATGAGGTGTTGGCAGGAGGGTGCGGTGGTGTGGCGGCGCAGGCTAAATTGCCGGTGCAGCGCGAGGCTGCTGATCTGGGCGATGTTGCCTTTGTGGTTGAGATCGCCGGGATGCCAGGCGGTCATTCCGGCGAGGATATTGCCAAAGGCCGGGGCAATGCCAATGTGCTGATGGGGCGCCTGCTGTTGGCCTTGGAACGGGAGCTGGCCTATGGCTTGACGGATATTGATGGCGGTACCCAAAGGCAATCTATTGCCTGGCGAGCCAGAGCTGTGCTGCAGGTGCAGCCTGCTTTGGCGGCCAAGCTGCAGCAAACTGTGGAAAAGATGACGGCTGTCCTTCGGCTGGAGCTGGAGGCGGGCGCTCCTGGCTTACGGATCACCCTTACGCCGATAGAAAAAACGGTGTCTGCTGTGCTTACCGGGGAGAGCTTGCATAAGCTGATTTGTATGCTGCTGCTTTCTCCCAATGGGGTGCAGGAGATGAGCGGCGCTTTGCGGGGGATTGTGGAAAGCTCCACCAATGTAGGTGTGGTTGCTTTATCGGAAGATACCTTGACTGTCACCCATGAATTGCGGGGCAGCTTTGCTTCTACAAAATATGCCATTTTGGATAAGTTGATCTTATTGATGGATTTGCTTGGGGGAACGGTTACCCCCTTTGACGATTATCCCGAATGGCCCTATCTGCCCCAATCCGCTCTGCGGGAGCGGGCGCAGGCGTTGTTCTTGCAGGAATTTGGCCGTCCTATGGCCACCCTGGTGGTGCATGCAGGGATAGAGGTTGGCGCGATCCGGGCTCATATGCCTCATTTGGACGGTATTTCCATCGGTCCCAATTGCTATGATTATCATTCTCCCCAAGAACGCATGGAAGTTGCTTCCGTAGAACGGGTGTATGGCTTCGTCAAAAAATTGGTTGCCTCCATTCGGTAAGAACGTTTCTTGATTGTTGTATTATTTTTACAATATTTTGCCGGGACGACCTATGCTTTTGCATAAGGCCGTTCCGGCTTTTTTGGCTTTTAAATCAGTCAACCATAAAAAAATATTGAAAACAGTGAACAAAACAACCTGCTAAATACTCTGTATGATGTCATATAATACAGTATGCAATATTGCCTTATTCGACGGATAATATTAAACAAATCTTAAATATTTTACTACTTTGTTTTTAAGGGCTTTTTCGGTACACTATACCTGTAAGATGAATGATGAATGATGCTTAGAACGATGTGCGGGTTGATCAAGAAACGGAATGTGAAGGTGCAAACATGAAGATTTTGATTTTAACAGGAAAATTTGGGATGGGACATTATTCGGCAGCGATGACCTTAGCGGAGCAGATTGGCGCTTTTGACCCCTCCATTAATATTATTGTGCGTGATATTTATGAGATTGCTTTTCCCGAGTATTGCGAGATGTTTTATCGGTCTTATATGTCTTTAGTCAGTCGGGGTTGCAAGCTATATAATTTTGCCTATAAAAAAGCGGTAAACGGCAAAATCTCCAAACAGAAAAAAGGGCAGTTGGGCGGAGCTTATATGGCAGCCATGCTGCGTTCAGCCATAGAGCTGGAACGTCCTGATGTGATTATTTCCACCTATTCTTTATGCGCCAGAATGGTAGCGGATTATAAACGGCAAAGCGGCAAAAATATTCCGTTGATTACCTGCATTACCGACGTCAGTATTCATAATGTCTGGATCAATCCGGGTACGGATATTTATCTGGTAGGCGCTGCGGAAACCAGAGCGCATTTGCTGGAGGCCGGGGTGGCTGCGGAAAAAATCTTTGTTACCGGTATCCCGGTGAAAAGTCGCTTTTGCGCCGCTGACCGGCAGACGATGGAATATAATACCGATCAAGCTTTTTCCCGGAAAAAAGAATTGCTGATCATGGGTGGCGGCTTAGGACTGCTGCCAAAACAAAGCTTTTTTTATCAGCAGCTAAACGCCTTGCCTGCTGTACATAACACAATTATTGTTGGTAAAAACGAAAAGCTGCGCAAAAAGCTGGCCAATAAATATGAAAATATTACAGTACTGGGCTATACCGACCAGGTAGATCGTTTTATGCGCCGTGCCGATTTGCTGATTAGCAAGCCCGGTGGCATTACTATGTTTGAAGCGATCAACAGCGGTTTACCGCTTTTGATGTTTCGTCCATTCCTGGAGCAGGAAATCAGCAACGGCCAGTTTCTGATGAATAATGGCTTGGGTATCGTCCTGCAAAACAAACCGGAACAGGCAGTTGCGGAAATTGCGGCGATCTTGAACGATTCCGCCAGACTTTCCGGGATTCGTCAAAATATGGATCGATTGTGTCACAATCTGGATCAGGAAGCCTTGTTCAAATGCCTGGCTCGTTGGCGTGGCGGCAGTTGTGGTAATGGACAGAGGATTGCTTGATGAGAGAGTTATTGATTGTATTGGCGGTGTTGATCGGGTTCTTTGGGATCACGGCGCTTTTGCCCACCTGTTGGTTTAAATTTTTTCGGCATAATACTCCTCTGTCCGGTTCGGAGCGGCAATTGGTGCTAAGCTTTGACGATGGGCCGGATTCCCGCTATACGGAGCAGCTTTTGGAGCTTTTGGCCCAATATCAGGTGAAGGCCGTGTTCTTTGTCTTGGCGGAAAAAGCTGCCAAACATCCGAAGTTGCTGTGCCGGATGCTTGCAGAGGGGCATCAGGTGGGATTGCATGGTTTGCGCCATCGCAGCGCCTTCTTTTATCCCTATAAGCAGTGTAAAGCCGATTTGCGTGGCAGCTTGCTTTTTTTGGAGGAGCTTGGCTGTGAGCCGGTGTATTACCGCCCTCCCCATGGCTATGTCAATCTGGGATTGTTGTATCTTATCCGCTCTTTGGGGCTTAAGCTGTTCTTGTGGACGGTGATGGCGCAGGATTGGCGGGCGGATGCTACGCCGGAGGGTATTTTGACCAAGTTGTGTCAGCGCTGCCGCCCCGGCTCGGTAATTTGCCTGCATGATTCCGGGGAGGGGACGGGTGGCGCTCCCGGCGCACCGGCGCGAACCATCGCAGCGCTGCAACAATTTTTGCCGGAGATGTTGGATCAAGGGTATCGTTTTGTTTTGCCGCAGGCGGAAAGGTAATTGAGGTTCTCTTATGTCTGGTATTGCAGAAAACAAAAAAAAGCAATGGGTCAGTCTGGCTGTGATTGTGGTTTTATTGGCAATTACCGTCTGGTTTTTGCTGAAAAATCAGGAACTGCCGGAGCTGTTACCCCTATTGCATAATCTGCATTTGGGGTATTTGTTGGTAGGCGTGGGGGTAATGCTATGCTTTTTTGGCATGGAAGCCGTCAGCCTGCATACGTTGCTGGGTGCGTTTCACTATTATCCCGGCTTCTGGCGCTGCTATAATTATTCCTTAATCAATTTCTATTTTAGCGCCATTACGCCAGGCTGCTGCGGCGGGCAGCCTTCCCAAATGTATTATATGAAACGGGATGGCATCGAGCTGGGCTCATCCTCTCTTGCGGTTTTGCTGTTTAATATTGCGTATCATATCTCTGCAATGGTGATCGTAGTAGCCGCCTTGCTTTGGGGTGGCCGGGCGTTACTGGCCGATCTGGGGATGATCAAATATTTGCTGCTGTATGGCGTTGCGGCACAGTTGCTTTGTGTGGTGGCCTATGGAACGGCGGTGTTTTCTCCCAAGCTGGCGCCGACGATCGTCCGCAAGCTGGTGGGTTTTTTGGCAAAAATCCGTCTGGTCAAGGATCAACAGGCGGTATTGACCAAAACCGCCAGTCAGGTAGAGCAGTATCAGCGGGGGGTTGCCTATATCAAGGCCAATCCGGCGATGTTGGCTAAGCTGCTGGTGCTGACCACCCTGCATTTGCTGGCGCTCTATTCTATCCCCTTTTGGATCTACAAAGCCTTGGGTCTGACCGGCCAGAGCTTTTTGATGATCGTGGCGATTCAGACCGCCTTAACCTTGGCTTTGGAATCGTTGCCTATTCCCGGCGGCGTGGGTGTGGCGGAAGGCAGCTTTGTGCTGATCTACGGCCGGATCTTTGGCCCTGGGTTGGTGCTGCCGGCCTTGCTGCTGTGCCGCGGTCTCAACTATTATTGTGGGTTGTTGGTGGGCGGTTTGGCCTCGGCCTACGCCCATGGCCGCCGCTTGTCCCTGCATAAGGTGCGGCCTATGGGGGCGGTGCAAAGAAGGTTTTCCTGAGGCATCGCAAGAAAGTCGGTGCATAAAATAAATCAAGAGCATTTTGGAGGAAATTATGGATTTGTTGCAGGTACAGGACATCAGTAAGATTTACAATACCCGTTTGGGCGGTCATCGCTGCACGGCTTTGTCTGGCGTTAGTTTTTCTGTTGCGGCAGGAGAATTTGTGGCAGTGATGGGCGCTTCCGGCTCCGGCAAGACCACTTTGCTGAATCTGCTGGCTTCATTGGATAAACCTAGCGGTGGGGAGATCATTCTGAGTGGACAAAGCTTTGCCAAGATCAACGATAGAGAGCTTTCCGCCTTTCGCCGCAATAATTTGGGCTTTGTTTTTCAGGATTATAATTTACTAGATACCTTTACGGTCAAGGATAATATTTTGCTGCCTTTGGTGCTGTCCAAAACGCCGATAGCGGATATGGAACGTCGGTTGACGCCTTTGGCGGAGCGTTTGGGACTAACCGGGTTATTGGCCAA
>CAYOVS010000117.1:0-5950 GCA_964407445.1 uncultured Peptococcaceae bacterium | reverse complement strand
AGAAAAGGTTCCGGCAGCTCTTTCATGAAAGCGCGTATATTGTGCCACTGACGAGGCATCTCGCTTTCTTCAAGATAGATTTTGTAAGGGATGTTCGTCATGGTGGTTCTCCTTTCGTTTTATCAACATTTAATTTAGAATAAAAAAAATCTTTGTCCCAAGATTGGGACAAAGATTAATTCTCTGCGGTGCCACCCAAATTGCCAGAAGGCCACTTTATCGTATGCTATCACATACGCTCTGCATGATCACGGACAGAGTTCCGTCGGCCATTACGCCGCCCTCATGAGTCCATTCGCCTTTACGCATTTCGCCGCAATCCCATCACCTGCGGCTCTCTGGAGAAACGCTACAAAAAGGGTACTATTCTCAATCACTGGTTTGCATGATTTAATTGAGTGTTATCTTACCACCCGAAACAGATCTTGTCAATAGTTTTTGCAAAAAATTATTTTAGGGAATTGATGGTTAAACCGGAAATGATCTTGGGATAGAAGAAGGTGGATTTTTGCGGCATTTTTTCGCCCGCATCCGCCACGGCCAACAGTTCTTCTACTTTGGTGTTGTTCAACAGCAAGGCAAATTGATACTCGCCCCGATCAACACCGGCAATCGCTTCCTCCACATTGCGGGTGTAGGAAATATAGTGACCGGATGCGGCTTCTTGGGGGCCGATACCGCAGCAGCTTTCCAAAAGCATCGAATGGACTATGGTGACGTCCAGTTCCCGATAGGCTTTGGTGTGGCCTTCCGTAAGCTTTGCCAGCTGTTGGTCATCCTTCTTTTGGCGCAGCAGATAATATTTCCCGGCCAGATATAAGCCGATTGCTGCCGTATCGCTATCCTCTTTTGCCATTGCTTCCAGCAAAAACTGGCGATCAGCGGCTTTCGCACCCTGATGGATGCTGATAACGTTAATGGGGCTTTGATGAAGCTGCTGCAACAGCTTTTCCTCAGTAAAGCCTTCCACATTGTGTACCATCCGGTGGGTGGGCAGGACGATCAGCCCAGGATCGAATAAATTGACCAGCTGGATCATGATATAGCCTGCTTCTTCTTGGCCAGGGGCGATTTCCGCTGCAAAGCGGGAAGCGGTTTCGTAACGATGGTGCCCATCGGCAATATAGATCTTTAAACCGGCCATCAAGCTTTGCACCTGGGTAATGGCAGCATCTGCTACCACCTTGCGGACAATATGCCGCACTTGGTATTCGTCTGTGAAATCAATATCTGCTTCGGCGGGGGCAGATTCAGCCAAGATCCGGTCTATTTCTCTGTTCTCCTCCGCATACAGGCCGAAAATAGGGCTAAAATTGGCATAAGTGGCTTGCATTAGCAGAAAACGATCCTGTTTATGTCCGGGCAAGGTTTCCTCATGGGGCGCAACCTGGCCGGATTGGTAGCCATCCGCCTTTAGACGGCAGAGAAAGCCGGTGCGGCGGATTTTTTTGCCGTCTACCGTAAATTCTTGGCTGTAGATGTAAAATGCAGGCTGCTGATCTTGAAGTAAGACGCCGGTCTCCTGCCACTTTGCATAAGTTTGGGCAGCGCGGCTGTAGACGTTGTTTTGCGCTGTATCCGCCGGATCTTTTTTGGCCAATTCCAGCCGGATGATATTGTTGGGATGGCGCTGATAGTAGGCCTCCTGCTGCTCTTGGTTAATCACGTCGTAGGGCTGACAGGTCAGCTTGTCTATGGGGAGCTGCGGCGCAAAGCGCCAGGCGGCAAAGGGTTTGATCTGTGCCATGGATTTTCCTCCTGGTAATATACAATAGTCTGTAAAACATAATGCTTACACTCTATTCTAATCCATCTTTGCCCTGATTGCAAGCAGGGGAAAACCCGGATTATGGCGAACCAAACAAGAAATACAACGGCAAAATTCAAGGCTTTTTTAGAGGATACTGCCGGTAAAGGGTGATAGAATTGCTTTCTTTGGTGAACAGCTGTTCTGTGCTGGGGATGAACGGCTATCCTCTGACGGTGGAGGTGGACGTCAGCGCCGGAATTGTTCGTTTTGATATTGTGGGCTTGCCCGATGCGGTGGTGCGGGAAAGCCGGGAGCGGGTGCGGGCTGCCTTGCGCAATTCCGGCTTTGAGTTTCCGCTGCGGCGGATTACGGTCAATTTGGCGCCTGCCAATATCAAAAAAGAGGGCGCATTGCTGGATCTGCCTATTGCCATTGGTATTTTGGCTGCTACGGGGCAGATTGCCTGCGGAAATCTTTTGACCAAAAGCGGGATTATCGGCGAGCTTTCTCTAGAGGGGCTGGTGCGCCCGGTCAGCGGCGCCTTGCCAATGGCTTCCTGCGTAGCGGAGCAGGGCTGGGCGTATTTTTTTCTGCCGCAGCAAAATGCGCAGGAGGCGGCTATTGCCAGCGGGGTGCAGGTATGCGGTGTTGCCGATTTGCGTGGTCTGACAGAGCTGCTGGCCGCGCCGGAGACGATCCGGCCGGTAACGGTGGATAGCGCCGCGTTGTTTGCCCGGTCTGCCGCTGCTTATGAGCTGGATATGGCGGATGTGAAGGGGCAGCAGGGGGTAAAAAGAGCTCTGACCGTAGCGGCGGCCGGGGCGCATAATGTGCTGATGATCGGTTCCCCCGGCAGCGGCAAAACCATGCTGGCCAAACGCTTGCCTGGTTTGCTGCCCCCCTTGACGCTGGAAGAAAGCATTGCGGTGACCAAGCTGTACAGCGTTTGCGGTCTGTTACCGGCGGAGCAGCCTTTGCTCACTGCCCGGCCTTTTCGTGCGCCCCATCATGGGGCTTCTGCCGCCAGCATTATCGGCGGTGGCGCCAACCCCCGGCCGGGGGAAATCAGCCTGGCTACCCATGGAATTTTGTTCATGGATGAGCTTCCGGAGTTTTCCCGGGATGTTTTGGAGGCGCTGCGGCAGCCTTTGGAGGAAAATCAGGTGACGGTGGCGCGAGTCAACGCCCGGGTGGAGTATCCGGCCGATTTTCAGTTGGTTGCGGCCATGAACCCTTGTCCCTGTGGCTATTATGGGGATGAGCTGCGGGAATGCACCTGTACCCCGTATTTGCGCCATCGCTATTTGCACCGTATTTCCGGCCCGCTATTGGATCGGATCGATTTGCATGTGGAGGTGCCCCGCGCCGATTATCAGCAGCTTTCCGGCGCAGGTGGACGGGAGATCAGCACTGCAGAGCTACGCGCACAGGTGTGCGCAGCCAGAGAGCTGCAACAAAAGCGCTTTGCCGGTAAAAAATCGCAGGTGAATGCCAGAATGAGCCGTCGTGATCTGGAAAAATACTGCGTTTGCGAGGCAGACGCACTGTTGTTGCTGCAGGAGGCCTTTCGCCGCCTGCGCATGAGCGGGCGCGCCCATGACCGCATTTTAAAGGTGGCCAGAACCATTGCGGATCTGGCGGGAAAGGAAAAGATCGGCGCAGAGCATATTGCCGAAGCCATTCAATATCGAAGTTTGGATAGGGAAGAATAGATGATGACGGAAAGAACAGAGGGGCGTTTCCCTTATCAGATTGTGGCCGCGCCAATGGCTGGGATCAGCAACCGGGTGTTTCGGGATATTTGCCGGAGCCATGGAGCAGAGCTGGCCTATGGCGAGATGGTCAGCGCCACCGCTTTGCATTATGAAAATCGCCGCACCTTGGAGCTGCTGGATCTGGACGGGGAGAATAGCCCCAAGGTGGTGCAGCTTTTTGGCTCGCAGGTGGAGTATATGCGTGAAGCGGCTTTTTTGGTGGCGGAATTGGGCGCGGAGTGGATTGATCTCAATATGGGCTGCCCGGTGCCTAAGGTGGTCAAAAACGGCGAGGGGGCTGCTTTGATGCAGCAGCCTTTGCTGGCGCAGCAGCTGGTGCGGGCCGCTGCCGAGCCGGGGCTGCCGGTTTCGGTAAAACTGCGCAGCGGCTGGGACGAGGATAGCCGCTGCGCCGCGGACTTTGCCCAAAGGATGGAGATGGCCGGTGCGACCCTGCTGGCGGTGCATGGCCGCACCCGGATGCAGCTATATCAGGGCAAGGCGGATTGGCAGGAGATCGCCCGGGTAAAGCAGGCGGTAACGATTCCGGTTTTGGGCAGTGGCGATGTGACTGATGGCGCCAGCGCTCTGGCCATGCGGCAGCAAACCGGCTGCGATGGGGTGATGGTTGGCCGTGCCATGCTGGGCAACCCCTGGGTGTTTGAGGAGCTTGCCGCCGCTTTTGCCGGTGCGCCGCCGCCGCAAAGACCTACGCCTGCCCAAATCCTTGAAGAAGCCATCGGTCAGCTGCGGCGGCAGCGAGAACGGTCTGTCTATTGGGCTTGCTTTCGCGAGGGAGAGGATAGCCCGGCGGTGGTGGCGGAAGGGGAGCTTGCCGCAGTACGGGCAATGCGCAATCAATTGAGCTGGTATGTGAAAGGCTTGCGCAATTCTGCTGCTTTGCGTTGTGCCGTTAATCAGTTGACAAGAGTAGAGGATGTGGAATCGCTGCTTCTTTCGTATTTGGAACAGACATATTGCGAATAATAGTTGCAGCGATAAGCCTTGCGCCGCAATTGCTGTAAAAATTGCAATATGTCGTTATTGGAACGGTTCATCGCGGTAATCAGCAACGCCTCGGCCAAATACGCGGGCAGCGTTCCCGCTTCACTTTCCATCTCCGGGGTATCCAGCGTAAGGATGCCGGATACCCCGGGATTTTGGTTGGGTTGGCTTTTGCCGGTAGGTGGTCGTAGCAGCAAATCCGGCTGGACGCTGCGCACCACCAGCCCGCTTTCCCGGTAGATGGTTTGCGCCAGCTCTGCCTGCTGCTGCGGTGTGCCGCCCACCAGCGCCAGGCCGGGCCAGGCTTTGGCAATCAGCCGAGCCAGCAGCCGTCCTTCCGGCAGGGTGATCTCCACCCCCGGCAGCAAATCCCGCTGCAATAGATTTTGGGCAGCCAAAGCCTCCTGAAACAGGGCCAGTGCCAGCAAGCGTCCGTCAGCGGCAAATACCGGCTGGTACCGGGGCAGCAGGGCAGCCGCATCCGGCGGCAAGGCCAAAGCCGAGATCCCCTGCTGCGTGGCGTCTCTGGCCAGGCGGCTCAGGGGTTTGGGGCTGTAGCGGCACTCCATTTGGCGCACGGAAAGTATTTTGCGTCCTACCTTTTGACAATATGCCGTTTCGCCGGCAGAGAAAAAGGCAGATGCAAAGCGGTTTGTATTTTTTAAAGTTATAATATCTGTTTTTTGTTCCATAGGTACGCTCGCGTAATCTGTGCTTGACAAATACTGGACAAGAGCATATAATTTATCGGACGGGGAAGTGGAACGATGCAGCGAACACCCGGACAGTTTGAAGAAATGCATCGAAACAATGGAGATAACGCAGGCGCTTCCAGATTAGAGAAGTGCCGCTTGGCGGTTGAGATATGTATTGGGGAAAGGTGGTCGTTTGCATATGGTAGAGGAAATGCTGATTACAGTTGAAGGTCTCAAACAAATGGAGGAAGATCTGGAAAACCTGAAAACGGTGCGGCGCAAAGAAATTGCCGGCCGGATCAAACAGGCGATTGAATTTGGTGATATTAGTGAAAACTCCGAATACGAAGACGCCAAAAATGAGCAGGCCTTTATTGAAGGGCAGATCATGTCTTTGGAAAAACAATTAAAAAACGCCAGAATCATCAATGAGGCAGACGTTATTACCACTGTGGTTTCCGAATACAGCACGGTGAAACTGCGCTTTTTGGAGGATAACTCTGAAAAAGAAGTGCAAATCGTTGGTACTGTGGAATCAAAACCCTTTGAAGGTAAAATTTCTAATGAAAGTCCTATCGGCAATGCAGTTTTGGGTCATAAAATTGGTGATATTTTGGATATTACCGTTCCGGCCGGTATTGTGAAAGTGGAAATTTTGGATATTAGAAAATAACGAATAGCTGAACAGGCGGAGGAGGATAAACTTGGCGGAACTGGAAACTTTTGAACAAATGAATGTGCGGTTG
>CAYOVS010000116.1:0-5998 GCA_964407445.1 uncultured Peptococcaceae bacterium | reverse complement strand
GATTCTTTATATTGCAGGCGCCGAAGCAGCCAAATGAGCAAAAAAGTTACATAATGCGCAGTTTGATAAAACCGGAGGAATATAAGTAACCAAGGAACCAACCGAAATGGAAAACAGTCTTGTAAAGGAGGCTAAGTGATGAATGAATTCGGTTCAGTGGTAGTCTTAAATGGAAATCCCCCCAGGGGGTTTGCTGCAGCGGTATTATGGACTTTGTCTCAACAGGATCCGCGACCCAGTATCATTGCCGCCGATGGTGGAGGCGCGGCCTTATTGGCACAAGGGATTTATCCTGATATATTAATCGGTGACGGTGATTCTTTAGAAGAAAGCAAAAAAGAAATATTGACCGCACACGGCGTAAAGCGGGTGCAATTGTCGTGTGTAAAAGATTTCGGCGACGGAGAAGCAGCAATTCAGCTTGCTTTGGAGCAAGGAACGGGTAAAGTAGCCGTATTTGGTGCGTTTGGCGGACGATTGGACTTTACCATCGCCAATTTAACCTTGCCTCTTTTGTTTGGGTCGGAGCAGGCTCGTCGCATTTGTTTTTTTGGACATGATTTTATTGCGCGCTATGCGGCAAAGGACGATGCAATACGTGGGAACATTGGCGATGCGGTAAGCTTTTTAGCCTTATCGCCACAGGTGACAGGGATTAGCTTGAGCGGTTTTGCTTATCCGCTAAGCGATTATACTCTGCAGGAAGGTTCCAGCCGCTGCATTAGCAATGTTATGGAAGAAAAGCTGTGTCAGGTATATCATCAGGAAGGCGAACTGTTGATTATCCATTATCGGAAGGAGAAATAAAACATGATTTCGCTTGGATCGGGGGAGACTGATTTACTGGAAGTCGTTTTTCCTCGATTATCCACGGGAACCTCTCGGGATCGCTTATATGTGATCGGGGACACAAAAGAACTGGTTATGCTTTTGGAAATGGGGCAATTGCCCAAGAATGAATTGGAAAATTTCGAATTTGCCGTAGATATGAGCATTGCTTGTTTGTGGCCCTATGTGGCCGGTTTTTTCCAGTCTGAATCGTTTGGCAGTCGTTTTGGAGCGGCTGTAGAAGTGTTAAAGGCAGGAGTTTATGCGGCAGAGGAAGATTCTCGCGCCGGTTTGTTGGCCAGAACATTGGCTGATAGCTTAACAAAATGGGAAGTTGTTTTACAAAAAAGTGCCGATCCAACGATAGCAAAGGCGGCAGAGGGCGGCGACTGATGAAAACAATGGTGGTTGCATTAAATAGTCAATATATCCATAGTAACCCGGCGCTGTTTGCCTTGGCAAGGGAGACGGCGGAGTTTGACGTAATATCCCGGCAATGGTCCATTAATATGTCGGAGCTGATTATTTTTGAGCAGATTCTTGAGAAAAAGCCAGATATTCTGGCTTTTTCTCTGTATATATGGAATATTGCTTTTGCGGCAGGGGTATTGCGGGATTTGCGCTTGTTGCTGCCGGATACATTGCTGGTGGCAGGCGGGCCGGAGCCTTCCGGTCATCCGCAGGCGATTCTGGACAACTGTCCCGAGCTGGATTTGTTGTTTTGCGGGGAGGGGGAGGAAAGCTGGCCCCAATTTTTGCGTTTTGCCCAGGAGCAAGAGAAGATTTACCTGCAAAATGCCGGTAGCAGCGGGGAAGCCAAGACTTCTTTACGGCAGCAGATTTTGGAATCTTTGGCCGCCAAATCACCCATTGCCGGTATTTGGCGGCGGCGGGGAGGGGTGGTAGCACCGCGGGTGGATTTTTCGTCCCGTCCCTTTTTGTATTCCAAAGAAGAGTTGGCCTTGCTGCGGCAAGAAAAGCGGGTAATCTACTATGAAAGTAGCCGGGGATGCCCGTATCGTTGCAGCTTCTGCGCTTCGGCCCGGGAGCCGCTGCGGGAACGGCGGCTGGATCTGGTTTTGGCGGATTTGCCGCTTTTGGCCGAGGCGGGAGGGCAGATCAAGTTTATCGACCGCACCTTTAACGCCAAGCCGGAACGGGCGATGGCGATTACCGAAAAGATCTTGGCGCTGTATCGCCCCGGCTTGAGCTGGCATTTTGAGCTGGCGCCAGGGGCTTGCCCGCCCCAATTATGCCAGCTATTCAACCGGGCGCCTGCAGGATACCTGCATTTGGAGGCAGGGGTGCAGAGCTTACATGGCGCTTCCCTGATGGCGGTTGGCCGGGTGGACGATTGGTACAAGGCCGGGCCGGTGCTGCGGTCTTTGGCGGAGGGGCCTTGTCGGCTGCATGTGGATTTGATTGCCGGTTTGCCCCAGGAAACCCCCAAAAGCTTTGCCCATGCTTTTCAGGAATTGCATGAGTTGAATGCGGATTATTTGCAATTGGGCTTTTTAAAGATTTTGCCCGGCTCCTTGCTGGCCCAGGAGGCGGAAAGCTTTGGTTTGGTATACAGCCCCCGTCCGCCGTATCAGATTTTGTCTACGCCAACCATGAGCGCGGCGTATTTGCTGTCGCTGCATCGGGCGGAGCGGGCTTTGAATACGTTTTACAACAAAGGGCGGTACCGCAGTCTTTTGCTGGAGAAGGGAGCGCATTGGCCGGGTGGTGCTTTGGCGATGTATTTTGCGCTGGCGGAAGCTATGCAGAAATATCCCTCCGGTTTGAGTGAAAAAGCGGCTGCGGAAATTATCAAGGTTCTGGAAGAAGCCTAAATTGGCCAAAAAAAGAGCTGTTGCAGAACGGAAAAGATTCCGTTTTGCGGCAGCTCTTTTGGGATTGCGAGCCGATGTTGATTTGAGGTGGCAGCTTATTTAATGTTTGCCAGAGAAGCGCCCCGGTATACTTTGCCTGTTTCCGGCACAATATCCAAATATTTATATAACTCGGGCAAGCTGACGAACTGCCAGCCTTGGGCGGTTAATTGGTCAATTGCTTTGACCGCTCCATCTACTGTGCTGGGATAAATATCATGGAGCAGGATAACGGCGCCATCTTTGGCAGCGCTGATGATATTTTGGCAAACGATATCCGCATCCTTAACGTCCCAATCCCGGGGGTCGATGGTCCAGAGCATGATCGGTCGGTTGATCATGGCGGCGGTAGTGGAATTAATGGAGCCGTAGGGGGGGCGGACATACATGGGATAGCTATCGGTAAGCTCATAGATCAGCTTGGCGGTAACATCCAGTTGGTCGGAAAGCCCAGCGGCGGAAAGCTTGGTAAACTGCTCTTTGTGATCATAGCCATGGCTGCAAATGACATGGCCGTCTGCATTGGCTCTTTCCACAATGTCAGGATAGGCTTTGACACGAACCCCCAGCACAAAGAAAGTGGCCTTGATCTTGCGTTCCTGCAAAGCATCCAACAGCAAGGGGGTGGTGTCTTTGCCGGGGCCGTCATCAAAGGTAAGCGCCATGACGCCGGGCAATTGTTTTTCGCCGGCGGCATCCTCCGGGACCGGGGTGCTGTTATCTTCCGGCAAGGTTTCCCCTGGCAGAGAGTCACCGGGGAAAATCTCCTGAGCACCGTCTGTGAGTGTGCCGCTGCTTTCGGCAGCATCCCCATTGGGATCGGCTTGCCCCTCCTCATCCACCCCAGCTGCATGGGCAACATTTGCGGAATCAGATGCAGGAAAGCCGGGAATATCGTTTTGACTGCAAAGACCGATGCAGAGGAAAATAGCGTATATGGCAATAGCGGACAAAATAGCCGTTAGAATTTCTTTTTTCATGGGTATTCTCCAATAGATCGCGATGGTTCATCTTATGTACAGGGCGATAAAAATAGAAGCAGGCGTTTTTGCCTGCTTCAATTATATCACAAAAAGGGAAACATTTTCTAAAAAAGCGACATCTTTCTACAAAATTAATCAGCAATATTTTGCAGCATTTTAGCATACAGGCTGGTTTTGGCTACCTGCTCTAAAGCTTCCAGAAGGCAGGCTGCCATATCCATCGTAGCATCCCAGACAATTGCGCCGTGTCCCTGAAGCAATGCACCCCGGCAGGTGGTGCAGGCCTGCCCTACCTGCTGTGCCAGCAGGCTGCTGCCTGCCTCGGCAAAGGGCAGCAGAGGGATTTCTCCCAGCATCAGGCGGGCTTCTACCAGTTCATTGGGAAAAGCCTTGCCGGCCAGGGCATAGGCGGTGGCAAAGGGGGGATGGCCGTGGATCACCGCATTGACGTCGGGACGGGCTCGGTAGATGGCGGCGTGCATGGCTGCTTCGGAGGAAGGTTTTACCTCCGGCAGCAGGGATTTGCCGGTGAGATCGATCATGGCAATTTTATTTTGCTCCAGAAAGCCTTTGGAAACACTGGTGGCGGTGATCAATAGGACGTCGCCGCAGCGGATGCTGATATTGCCATCTGTGCCGGCTACCAGTTCTCTTTGGTAGATGCGCTTTCCTGCGGTGATGATTTCTTGCATTTTGCGTTCCAGATCCAGCATAGGCAACCTCCGGCTGATTGTAGTATTTTGGGTTGGGCGTCTGTTGCAGGATTATGGCCGCAGCATGATGACCGAAGCCATTGCGCCACGGAAGAGACTCTGCTTGCGATGGGAGTAGAAAATATCATTATTGCAAACCGTGCAAAGACCGCTGACCGTGATATTTTGGGGCAAGACGCCGGCTTTGATCAAGATTTGCTGATTGGCGCCGGGCATATCCAGTAAGAATTTATTACTGTCGGCGATGGGGGTGCAGGCAGGGCCTTGGGCGCCCTCCATGCCGTCGAATAGCTCCGCCACCTCGGGGCCGATTTCGTAGCAGCAGGGCCCGGCACAGGGGCCGATGCCTACTAGTAGGTTTTTCGCCTTGCCGCCCATGGCGACCATTTGCTCTACCATAACGCGGGCGATTTGATGGGCGGTTCCCCGCCAGCCCACATGAGCCAGACCGATCAGCCCGGCTTGCGGCTCGTAATAATAGGCAGCCGCGCAATCTGCATGGTTGGCCAGCAGCGGTAGGTTGGTTTCTTTAGTAATCAGGCCGTCCACATCGTGATAATCCCGCTCCCGGTCGAAGCCTTTGCCTGCATCCTCCCTGGTGGCCACACGAATTTTGGCAGAGTGGGTTTGTTGGGTAAATACTAAATTGTGGGGATCGAATTGCAGGGCTTCCCCAAACAAACGGAAGTTTTCCCGGACGGTATCTTCGTTATCGCCCACGCGCAAGCCCAGATTGAGACTGGCGGCGCTGCCCCGGCTAACGCCGCCTAAGCGGCTGGAAAAGCCGTGCATCAGTTTGGGCGCATAGGCGTCAAAAGAGGGCAAACTATACCAAAGCAGCTCTCCTTTGGTATTGGCGTGCATATTGCCCTGCGGGTAGTTGTTTGTCATATAGAATCATCCTTTGCTAGTAGTATAGGCTTTTTGAGGAACAGCATCACATACCGCAATAAAGAAAACAGCATCAAGGCGCAGACCAAGCCGCTGATAAGCCAGATCCCGTTATCCGGCAGATAGTCGCAGGCAACCATGATGATGGTAATGCCCAAGTAAAATGCGCCGGTGGATAGCTTTCCCCACCAGCGAGCAGAGATGGGTTCGCAGCCTTGTTTCAGCATGCGCAGACCCAGCAGCAGCATGACCAGCTCCTTGATGATCAGCACAATGACCAGAGGGACAGTTTGGCGAAAGTTAAAGCACATCGCAATCGTTAAGACGACCTGGGTCAGCTTATCGGCGATGGGATCCAACACTTTGCCCAAAGGGGTGATCTGATGAAAGCGGCGGGCAATAAAGCCATCCACGATATCGCTGAAAAATGAAATCACCAATAGTAAGGCGGCCAGATCGGATTGCCCGGAAAGATAGACGGAGACAATAACCGGAATCAGCAGCAGGCGCAGGGCCGAAATCAAATTGGGAAGGGAAAGGTTTTGGGCGGGGCGAAATTGTTGAAAGTCGATTTTGTCCACGCCGGGTTGCGCTAATTGTTGTTTCATAAAAAACCTCTGCAGGGAAAGTGATCAGGATATAATGTAATAAGAAAAAATATAGAAAGAAGCCCATTATATAACGGATCTATTAAGAGTACTGGCCCTAG
>CAYOVS010000115.1:0-6055 GCA_964407445.1 uncultured Peptococcaceae bacterium | reverse complement strand
GTAATTTTGTCCTAACAAAGAGCAGTGAATACTTTTTTCTTAGCCAGAATTTCTTTCTTGTATAAATAAAATAAAAAAAGCTTTTCAAATTACAAAAACAGGTATAAAATATAATGGTTAAGGATGATGATAAAATTGAACTCTCGGGGGTGATACCATGGAAGGCGGTCCCAGTAGCGATTATCACTTAAGTAATTCAATAGGGGGAAGCCGTTCCGAGGTATAGTAATCGTGGCTTCCCAAAAGGGGGAATTCGCGATGCTGTTTATTTACCAGACCGTAGAAGACAAGCTGTTATGCCGCACCCAGATAGAAAAGGGTTGTTGGATCAATCTGGTCAATCCCACCGAGGCGGAATTGCACCGAGTTGTAGAAGAAACCGGGATCGAGTATGATTTCATCAAATATCCTCTGGATGATGAGGAAATACCTCGTGTGGAACAGGAAGAAGAACAATCCCTGATTATTATCCATGCGCCGATCATAACCGAAGAAGACGTGATTTATGATACGATTCCTTTGGGTATGGTGCTTAATGACGACTACATTGTTACTGTTTGTCTGCGGGATTTAAACTTATTTGAAGAATTGCAAAGCAGCCGAGCCAAAGGAATCGCTACTTTTAAAAAGACCCGTTTTATTTTTCAGGTGATTCAGCGTAAAACAACACTCTTTTTAAAATATTTGCGGGATATCAATCGCCGCACCGAAGAAATGGAAAACGAACTTCATAAATCCATGAAGAACAAAGAATTGATTTATTTGCTCAATTTACAAAAGAGTTTGGTTTATTTTTCCACCTCTCTGCGCTACAATTCCAAGGTGATGAACCGGCTGATGCGTGGCAAAATCGTCAAAATGTATGAGGAAGACGAGGATTTATTGGAAGACGTCATCATCGAAAATACCCAGGCGATCGAGATGGCCGATATTTACAGCAATATTACCGGCAGCTCTATGAATGCCTTTGCTTCTTTGATTTCCAACAATTTGAGCAGTGTCATGAAATTTCTTACTGCCGTTACCATTATTTTGGCAATTCCCACGATGATCTCCGGCTTTTGGGGAATGAATGTTCCCGTTCCTTTAGGTGTGGAAAGCGGAGATATGCTGGGTTTCTGCTGTGTTGTTGGCTTTGCGATTCTGGTTTCGGCAATTACCGTATTTGCCTTAAAGAAAAAAGATATGTTTTAGCACCATCTTGGCCGCGTTCTGGGAAATTACCCATGAACGCGGTTTTTGCTATATTTTTTCATTTATTTTTCTGATCGCATATAAAAAAAACCCCGCATCGTATCTATGCGGGGTTTTTGGCAATTTGTAAATCTTTAGCCTAGTCGTTGGTGTAAGGCAGCAAAGCCACAATACGGGCCCGCTTAATCGCCTCAGTCAGCTCACGCTGATGTTTGGCACAATTGCCGGAAATACGGCGGGGCAAAATTTTGCCGCGCTCCGTAATATATTTGCGCAATTTGGCGGTATCCTTGTAATCAATGCTTTCCACTTTATCTACGCAAAAGCTGCAAACGCGTCTGCGGGTGCGACGATTGCGATTGCCACCGCGGCCGCCGTACTCGCGCTCGCCGCGCTCGGAACGGTTATTTCTTTCCTCAGCCATGTTAAGCCTCCATTCAGATTCAATCAATTAAAAAGGCAAATCGTCATCGCCGAGCATTTCATCGTCATCCCGGCCATGGTTAAACGGTGGAGACGCCGTATCTGGCTGACTGCCGCCGTAGTTATTACTACCGCTGCTGCCATCCTTCGGCGAAAGAAAGCGCACGTTATCCGCAACAACCTCGGCCGCTTTGCGCTTTTGTCCATCGCTGGTTTCATAGCTGCGAATCCGCAAAGAGCCATCCACAGCGGCCAATTTTCCCTTGGACAAATAGTTAGCACAATTTTCGGCCTGTTGGCGCCAAACGGTAATATCGATAAAATCGGTTTCCCGCTCGCCGTTGGCGTTTTTAAAATTTCTATCCACCGCTAAAGTAAAGGATGCAACTGCGATACCGCTTTGGGTATAACGCAATTCCGGATCTTTGGTCAGTCTGCCAATTAAAACAATCCGATTAAGCATAATCTTTCTCCTTTACCTCTACTCTTCCACTCTGACGACCAAGTAGCGCATGATTTCGTCAGCGATTTTGAAATTACGTTCCAATTCCTGCGGCAGCTCGGGAGCAGCCATAATTTGCAGCAGAACATAATAACCCTCGCGCAGCTTATTGATTTCATAAGCCAGACGACGTTTGCCCCAAGGTTCAACCTTGAGAACCTCACCGCCATTGCTCAGGATCAGCGCATTGTACTTCTCGATAAATTCGGCATACTTATCATCCTCGAAACCGGGTTTGATAATATACATTACTTCATATTTGCGCAATCCATTCACCTCCTCCCTTTGGACTAACGGCTTTACTTCCTCTGGAAATAAAGCAGGGTTGTAAACAACTTATCAAGCATAACATATCTTGGCAAAAAAAGCAAATAAATTTTTAGACCAGCAACACCGGTCACAGGGCTACTTCTCCCTCCAGATGCTGCAAAGCGACCAATGCTTCTTTGGCACTGGCGGCCACTACCCAGTCGCTATCCTTGCTTAAAGTCTGCAACAGTGGCTCTATCGCTCTGTTGCCGCTCATTCCCAATGCCTTTGCCGCAGCGGCTCTTACCTTTGGCTCCTGATCTTCAGTAGCAATCAACAGCGCTGATGTGGCGTCTAAAAAGCGATTGGCGCCCAACGATTCTACCGCCGCAACCCGGATCAGCGGATCATGATCATTGAGACAGATTACCACGTTTTCCGGCGGATATTCGGTTTTGATCTGACTTAGCACCTGCAAAACACGAACTTTATTCTCACCATTCACTTCTGGCAACAGAAAAGCAAGCAATCTTGCCGCAGGCTTGCCCAAGCTGATAAAAACATCTGCTACTCTGGCGGTCACATAATGTCCCGGCTGCATCAATGCCATGGCCACAGGCGTGATCAGACGCTGATCCTGTAGCCCGGTGAGCAGTTTTACGCCTGCCATTTGCACCCGTTCTTCCTTGTGCGCCAATAATTCTACAAAACCTGCCAGCATTTTTTCTTCGCCAAAGAAAGGCCAAGCCTGAATCAAAACATCTGGAGAATATTGCTCCGCTACAATTTTTCCTGCGTATGCAGGGAGCATGTTTAACTGGCTCACCAAAGCTGCCAAGTCATTTTGCAGCATTGGCGAGCCAGCAGGCCATGCTTCCAGAATCTCAGACAAGACGCCCGGACTTCTTTTTACAATAAGCTCCTGCACAGACAGATCCAAATTATCGCCGCATTTAATGATTTTTTGAGCAAGGGATAAAGACTCCTCCTGGGCGGCCTCTTGTTCCGGTTCGATTGGTGCAAACTCTACAGAAACTGGTCCTACTTGAGGAATATTTGTCCATTGATGTGGCTCAAATGGTTGTTCTTTTTGGGCAGTATTGGATTTGCTTTGTTTGCGGCCGGCAGTTTTTCTCCTTTTTTCGGAAGAAAAAGACACCAGCGCAAGCACAATGATTAGTACAACAACAGCACCGCCCACAATCAGCCAAAAAATCTGCTGGTCATTTTTGACCAAATCCAATAGCGCAATAAAACCGGTCATGATCTTATCTACCGTCATTTACAGCAACCTCCTCTATTGAGGTTTTACTTCTATCCCATAGCCCTTGCACAGCTTACCGATAATTGCATACTCCACACCTGCAGCCTCCAGCCGTCCCTCCAAAGAAGCAGCTTTTTCTTTGGAAATTGCCATCAGTAAGCCGCCGCTGGTTTGCGGATCAAACAACAAGGTGCGGGACACTTGATCTATCGAATTGTCAAAGCGCACCTTATCCTGCAAATAATTGGCATTGCGATACGCGCCGCCGGGCACAATATCCTTTGCCGCAAACGCTTTCGCTTCCGGCCAGAAGGGCAACGTAGCCGCCCAGATCTCCGCGCCCAAAGAAGACGCTTGGGCTAGTTCGAACAAATGGCCCAGCAGGCCAAACCCGGTAATATCGGTAGCCGCGTTTACCTTTGCCGCCACCATAGCCTGTGCTGCCTTTTTATTCAAAGCCGCCATTTCATTCAAGAGAGGACGCATTTCCGTTTCGGTGGCAGCGCCGCATTTTATCGCGGTATTGATCACCCCGGCACCGATATGCTTGGTTAAAAACAACAAATCCCCGGCTTTGCCACCCTTATTGGCAATAATTTCTTTTGGGTGGGCAATCCCGCAAACCGAAAGCCCGTATTTTGGCTCGTTATCTTCAATCGTATGCCCGCCGATCAATAAGGCCTCGGCCTCTTTGAGCTTATCCGCTCCGCCTAATAAAATTTGCGAAAACTGTTCTTTATCGGCACAAGCAGGAAAAGCCGCAATATTCATTGCCGTCAGGGGCTTGCCGCCCATAGCATAAATATCGCTCAAGGCGTTGGCTGCGGCAATTTGGCCAAACAAGAACGGATCATCCACCATGGGGGTAAAGAAATCTACCGTTTGAATAATAGCCAAGTCCTCGGTAAGCTTGTATACACCCGCGTCATCATAGGTGTCGCTGGAAACCAGCAAATTTTCATGGGTGAATCTGGGTAACGCTTTCATAAGCTGACTGAGATCCTCCGGACCCCATTTTGCCGCTCAGCCAGCTTTTTCAGTCATTTGGGTAAGACGTTTTTGACTCATTTGTTTTAACCTCCTTTCCAAGGCTATCCAATCAGGCACAGGCAGAAACCTGCCCCCTTGGCAGAATATGATCTTGGATTATAGTAATGCTTCCAAGCCATATAAGTATGGCAGAATCCAGCGGGAACCGGACAAAAAGAACAACACACCGGAACCAAGTCCCATTCTGGATGCAGCGGGCAGAACGATTTCGATTGCGATCAAAATCAAAGCGGCCATCAGCACCACCGCCAATACCGCACCCAAGGCCCTGTTAATTTTCCCCAGCAGGCTACCGCCTAAAACGCCGGTAAGCACCTTGGCCAAAGCCCGCACCAGCCAGCGAACCAAAATAAAAATAATGATGAATAAAACTAATTCTACCAACCAATTGGCCAAAGCACCGGTATCAATAAATAAAGAAAGAAAATTGGCCATTTGACCATTGGAACTGCTGGGTGAAAGCAAGTCAACAGAGGCAGTAAGCGTTTGCGCAATCAAACCGGACCAACTTCTGGCCACCTGATATGCCAAAACCAGCGAACCAACCCCGGCCAGCACCTTGATCATGCCGTTCTGCCAGCCAAACAGCAGCGCCAAAACCAAACAGGCCAAAAGCGCTCCATCTGCCAATAAATTATCCATAGGGCTCCTTTCCCCATACTCAATTAAATATTATACTCAATTTTGTGGATAAATTCAAATTAATTTTTTTACAATGCAGTAACATCGCTGCTTTGCCCATTGATCACCGCAGCCATATATCCTCCGCCAAAGCCATTGTCGATATTGACCACCGCCACCCCGGAGGCACAAGAATTGAGCATGGCCAACAATGCGGCAATCCCACCCATACTGGCGCCATAGCCGATACTGGTGGGCACCGCAATCACCGGCGCTACCGTCAATCCGCCCACAACAGAAGGCAAAGCGCCTTCCATGCCTGCTACTGCCACCACCGCCTTGGCCTGCTGTAAAATCGGCGATACCTCCAG
Source organism: uncultured Peptococcaceae bacterium (assembly GCA_964407445.1). GTDB lineage: Bacteria > Bacillota > Dehalobacteriia > UBA4068 > UBA4068 > JAILCQ01. The sequence goes on along the minus strand of CAYOVS010000115.1, from coordinate 381 downwards.
CAAACGATGGAGGCCAGCCACGCCCACATCAAAGCACCGTTCTACCTTAGCGCCCATCAATTCCGCCGTTACCGCCGCTTCCTCGGCAATTGGCAAATCCGAGGTCCCGGCGCACAGCACTGCCACCAATCCCCTCCCGGCCAATGGCTGACGGCAAAGACTGATGATCCCGGCAGGAGCATGATACGCTGCTTGGGGCAAAAGCTGCCGTACCGCCAAATATTTTTCTTCATTGCAGCGGGTTGCAAAGATATTCCCTTGGTTTTTGGCAAATAAATGCGCCATAATCCCCGCAATTTGCTCCGGCGTTTTGTTTTGTCCATAAACAACCTCGGGATAACCGCAACGTTTTTCCCGTTCCATATCCAGTCTGGCAAAACC
>CAYOVS010000114.1:0-6062 GCA_964407445.1 uncultured Peptococcaceae bacterium | reverse complement strand
GTTTTAATCCAGGTCAGATATTTTTGATGATCGTTAACGCCGTCCGTATGGGCACTGTCGCCAATCAGACGGAAGCTGACGGAGATGGTGCCCGCGCTTTCCCATTTGGCATACAGTTCGCTGGGCAAATCGCCGGTGATCTTGGTATACGTCTTGCCGGAAAAATCCTCGCTGCCGTACCAGCCCGCAAAGGTATAGTTCTTGCGGCTGGGAGTGGGCAGCAAATCCCCTTCCTCCTCCAGATAATACTGGGTGGATTTACCGTCGCTGATGCCGCTAGCGGATCCTTCGTTCAGATAATAGGTGATTTTGGTCAGGCTACCATCCGCCACAATTTCAAAGGCGCTAAAGCTTTCCGTGGTAAATTGCAAGAACCCGCCACTGCTTTTTGGCTGCAAAACTGCTCCGCCATGGAGCACCCGGGGTTGATTCAGCTCCATGGTATCCGGAACAGGGATCCCCAGGGTGATTTCCCCGTTCAGTTCCTTGTTGGCGATCACGCCGGAGACGCCGTTTTGGGCAGCACCGTTCACATAAAGCTGATAACAGGGGCTGATTTGCAGCGTCAACCTGGTCAAAGCATCATTTTTATCGGTTTCCGCCCCGGTGGCCGTTACCGACAAATAGACGGAAAAGCCAAGCTGCTGCCCACGATAAGCCGGATCGTTTTGATAGGACGCCGCCAACGTGGTCAAAAAGCTGTTGACTGCCTGGGTAAAGCCATCTGCTTCTATACCCTCCAAACAATCCAGCACCGCCTGCTGATTGCGAGAGCTCAAGCCGCTGACCTGATACTTGGTCTCAGGCTGGTTTTGGCGCACCTGCACATCGCCGTCTTTTTGCTGATAAGTAACCGCGATATCCCCGCCGCCAACCGGCATTTTAAACGTGTAGCTGCCATCCGCCTCCGGGGAAAGCTTCTTACTGTCCAAGGTAACACCGGCTACCTGCCAACCCAGGTCCGCCGTTACCGTTAAACGGATTTTTTCCCCGGCAGCAGCTTTTTGCGGATTAGCGGCAACCGCTCCGTGCAGATTTTGGCTTACGGTAAGGCCATACTGGGCTCCGATGGCAAAATAATAGCCGGAATCGTTTTTATAGTAGAGAGTGCCATCCTCATCACAAATGGGGCTGGCAATGCAATATTGCTGCTGAGTGGGTGCATACAGCGTTGTCAGCACCGGTGCGGTTTGCCCCGGCTGATCCGATAGGCACAGCAAATTGCCTTGATTGTCATTGGCAGTAAAATACAGATAGATCCTATTGTCCTTGGTCTGATAGGCCGTACTCAGCAGCGCTGAGCCTTGGGGATAGCCGGAAAGGGCAGCTTGATAAATGGGCTCCAGCGTAGCCGCATCGGCCACGATCAGCCGGTTGTCGCTACCGTTAAGCATGCCCACGCCGAAATACAACCGTCCCTGGTAAACCACCGGCGTACCGGTGCTTTGTTGCCCATACTGGTGGGATTGCCAATTGGTAATCATGCCATTCTCATCGATCACCGCAGCATAAAGATAGCCCGCCTTGGTGGAAAAGTAGATTTTTTCTCCATCATAGGCAATAGAAGAACGGCCGTCGCCGTTGATACGCTTTTGATCCACTACCGCGCCGGTTTTTTTGTTGAAGCAATACAGGGCGCCGGCGCCTTCATAGCCGGCATCCCCGTCATCGGCCTGGCAAATCAGGTAATCGTCCACGATCACCCCGCCTGCCCAATAAAAACCGCCGGTATGCCGATATTTCCAAATAGCCTGTTTGGCCTCTTGGCCTGTGGTGCTGTCTTCATCGGTAACAGAGAGACACACATAATTAGCGGCGTCCGTCTCCGATTTCCAAAAGCCGGTATACACATAACCGTCTTCATAAGTGATGGGCGTCATTGCCTGCCCGCCCAGCACATCGGTGTAAAGCCACAGCGGTTCCAATGTTGCAGCGGAAAAAGCCTGCACTTTGCCACCGGATAGCGGCACAAAAAGCATCCCCCCGCCATAGGTGGGCGGCGTATAGCCCCAATCGGGCTTACCGGCCATTTCCGACTGGGCTGCCACCTGGCCGTCGGCACAGCTGATTTTATACAAGGTGGTATCGCTCATCAAAATCAGATACTCTTCCACAATAATGGCAACACTGGGCGCGTGCTCAAAATCCGTGCCCAATTGCTTGGTCCATTTTACCACTGCCTCCCCGGCGTTGCGCGGGGTAGGCGCCGATAGGATGGCCATATTGTCTGTGCTGCCGCGAAAGCTGGGCCAAAAGCTATCCAACTCCGCCAAGCCACCGGGATCGGCCTCTTGCAGCGTAATCGTCTTTTGCAAATCTGTTCCTGCTACAATGCTGCCGTTTTGGCTAAGATAGCCGCTTTTCCCGGCGCTGTAATCATACGTGGCGCCATCCAGCAATTGCGAAAAATGATACGTGCCGTTGGCTTCAGAATCCGGCTGCAGCTCCTGACCCGCTCCGTCGGTAAGGGTAAAAACCGCATCCGCAGGCGTAACGGTAAACGCTGCCTCGGCCACATCATACCCGGTAACCAGCAGGGTGTAGGTTACCAGACCATATCCATCCTCGGCCGCTGCCGTGATGGTAATCGTGTTTTCTCCTTTGGCCAGCAAAACCTGGGCGTTGCCGTCTTCCGATAAGGGATTGCCATTTACCGCCAGAATCGTGGTCTGATTGTTGGAAACCGGCGTGATCGTTAGCGTTTCCTCGGTAAACGCGGCGGCATGATACGCATATACGCCGGGGGCAAAGGTCTCCTCCAGGGTAACCTGCCGATCTTCCACGCTGAGCGCCAGGCTGTTTACGGCAGCGTTCTTGATCACCGTAAGCTGATAGGTAGTCTGCTCTCCCGCCAAATCCAGCAAAAAGCCAATCTCCGTTTTACCCTGCTTTAGCGAAGTAAGAGATTTGGTCGCAGCATTGAACGTAACCGTTTTGTTGTTACCGTTTTGTAGCAAATACGATGCGGAAAGCGTGGCATTCTCATCTGCCTTTACCGCCGTAACACTAATCGAAGCCGTAGAATTGGCAATCGTTTCGGTTAGCTGATACGCATATCCAGACGCAACAAAATCCGGCGACAGGGTATACCCGTCGCAGGATAAGGAGGTCAATTGTGGACCTGTAGCAGCCTGCACCATATTGCTGCCGGGATACAGCAGCAATGCGGATAACAACAGCATTGCTGCGCCAATCCTTGTGAATTTTCTTTTCATATAGCAGCCTCCTATAGAATAAGTTCCGCAGCCGGAGCCAAAGGCTGCCAATGATCGGTATCCAGCAAAAATGCCCGCCAACGTACCGCACCGTCTACCCCGGCAAATTGCCGGGAAATTTGCTCCGGCGCAGACGGCAACACCGCCATCCCGGTGTAAAGCATTCTTCCCTGCTGGGAATATGCGGCCACCAGCAGCTTGGCGGATTGCTCCAAACCACTGACATTCACCGTGATCTGCCCGCTATTGCCGGTTATCGACAAATGCAAGCTGGACTGCTGCACCAAAACAGTACAGCCAATGCTTTTGCCCGCCACCTCCTGGCTGTCCCCTGCAAGAAAGAACAACGGGTTGGCGGGGGCAAGCACCGCCTCGCCCAAAGCTGCGTCCGCTTTCACCATAAAGGTCAGCTCCGCAACTTTTACGGGGGTAGCGGACAAGGTTAGCGCCGTAGAGCTTGGCCCATAGATCAAACGCAACGTATCTTGCGCATAAGCGCTATTCAGCGTATAGCCGGCTGCCAAGCTACCGGCTTGCACTAGGGATAATCGCTGGGCGTCATAAACAAGATCCGTCTGAAAGCTGCCATAGGAACAGGCCTGGGGCGCAGAAAGCCAAACATCTATGACAAAGGTTTGGCCGGAAGCATAGCTCCAGGGCGCTGCCCCCGCAGGCAATAGGGTTACCCGGGGCGCAGTGGAGATGGCCACGGCCACCTGTAACCCATTGCCTTGCGCCGCAACCTCCCCGCTATCCCCTGCGTCAAAGAACAGTGGGTTTGCCGGTGCCAACGCCGCAGTTCCCTGTGCCGCATCCTCTTTGACTACAAAGGTCAGCTCCGCTATTTTAATGGGAGCAGCGGCAAGAGCCAGCGCCGTACTGCCCGGTGCATAGACCAGTCGCAACGTATCTTGCGCATAAGCACTGTTCAGCGTATACCCGGCTGCCAAGCTACCCACTTGCACCAAGGATAACCGCTGAGCATCATAAACAAGATCCGTCTGAAAGCTGCCAAAGGAGCAGGCCTCGGGCGCAGAAAGGCAAACACTTACGGTAAAGCTGTCGCCGGGAAGATAGTTCGCCTGCGCCGTTCCCTGCTGTTCCAGCGTCACCTGAGGCGCCGCCAAGGCCGTCCCCGGCAAAACCAACAGCAAAAGCCAGCAGAGCAAGGCAAACACCATAATTGTTATTGGTTTATTCAATTGTTTATGAAACTGTTTATGCGCAAAATTCATTATTCTCACCTATTTTTCGATCAAAAGAACCATCATATCCAGCATCTTGGCAGCCTCCGCCCGCGTGGCAAAATTCAAAGGCGCAAACCGGCCATTCTCCTTGCCGTTCAAGATCCCGGCTTTTTGCATAGTCTGCACGGCTGCTTTTGCATAGGCCGCAATTGCCGCGTCATCGGTGAACACCGTAGGCGGATTGACCCCAGTCAGGTTGATCTGACGCGCTTCCGCGAAACGAACCAAAATGACCGCCATATCCTGCCGGGAGATCTGGTTATTGGCTGCAAAAAGCTGATCGCTAACGCCTTTGATTACGCCCTGCTGTACTCCCCAGGCCACAGAAGCCGCAAACCAATCGCTGCTTTTTACATCACTAAAGCCACCGCCATAAGCAGGCAGCGTGTCGCCGCTGATCCGCGCCAAAATGGCCAAAAACTCCGCCCTGGTGATGCTGTCGGCGGGGGCAAACGTAGTGGTCGTCTTGCCGTTGATCAAACCCCGCTGGGCCAAATCGTAGATCCATTCCGCCGCCCAATGGCTGGTGGGCACATCCGCAAACTGCACCTTATCGTTGTTGCCGGTATCGCCGGTATTGCCGGTGTTCCCTGTATCACCGGTGTTCCCCGTGTTCCCAGTACCGCCGGTGTTGCCGGTGTTCCCGGTATCGCCGGTATTGCCGGTGTTCCCGGTATCGCCGGTATTGCCGGTGTTGCCGGTATCTACGGTGTTGCCGGTTTGATTGGATTGATTCGCCCCGGCAATGGTAATGGCGACATCTTTGCCGTTAACCACCAATTGCTTGACCTGCTGATTGGTCATCACCAGCGCATCATTGCGCACAGAAACGGTTCCCGCCGCCAACGCCTTCAGTTGGAAAGTGGCTGCGGTGATCGAAGCAGCCCGCTCCGTACCGGAGCCGCTGAAATCTACATAGCTGATTAGAATTTTTTTAGAAACCCCATCGGCCAGATCCCGGTAGCCCACTGTCAAGCCGGACAAGGGCTTCACGCTATCCGCCACCAAGGCCAGCTTACTGGAATCATAAAGGATTTCGTCCTGCATGGCAAACATCTTGTAGGTGGCAGCGGCATCGTTACTGATGGTCATGGTGACCGTCACCACATCACCGATCTGCACAGCGGTTTGATTCGCGCTAAGGGTAAAGGTAAAACTATTTTCTGCCGCCAGGGCAGAGCCCGGCAACAACAAAAGCAAAGCGCTAACCAGGAAAAACCCGAAAATCATGCTTTTTTTCATATCAATACTCCGATCAAAAGAATACAGGAGGTCGGGACACGCCCTGTGATTGAAAGGCAAGACGCGTCCCGACAAATTGAGAAGGATTCGATGTGATATTACTGGGTAATACCCAAGACCAGATTGACCAGCGCCTGTACGTCCAAAACAGATACGGTCTTATCGCCGTTATAATCGGCTTCCAAACACATTCTGTCAGGCGTTTCTATCGTTCTGGTGCCGTTGAAGATATCGTAGGCCGCCTGTGCATCACCAATATTCACTTTGCCGTTTTGGTTTACGTCGCCAAGATAACCGATATTGACCTGGGTCAGCGCCGGACTGAGCCTGCCCCTGTATTATTTGCTCATCAACATAA
>CAYOVS010000113.1:0-6085 GCA_964407445.1 uncultured Peptococcaceae bacterium | reverse complement strand
GGCGAACGGATCACCCGGGAAATTTTGGATTATATCCAATACGCCAAGGCCAAGGGCTGCTCCATGACCGGCCCCGAAGACGCCGAAATCACCAGACTCAACGTGCTAGCAGAATAAAATCGGCAGGCAGGCGCCACAAGGCGATGGGTGCAGAGAACGATACCCGCCCCTACTACCGGCAGTCAGCCCACCTGCAACAGCCTATCCCCACAAAACACACCAAACCGTATGGCGGTGCTTATTTTCGCAGGAGTAAGATTGGAGGAAAGACAAAAGCATGGAGTTGTGGTTTTCAGAGATGCATACCCCCAATGTCAAATTTTCCATCCGCGTCAACCATCAGGTATACAGCGGACAAAGTGAATTTCAGCGGATCGACGTGTTTCAATCCAGCGAATTTGGCTATTTTCTCACCTTGGATGGGGCGATGATGCTCACGGAAAAGGATGAGTTTATTTATCATGAGATGATCACCCATGTGCCCATGGCGGTGCATCCCGGCGTAAAGAAGGTGCTGGTGATCGGCGGCGGCGACGGCGGCGTGGTGCGGGAGCTTTGCCGCTATCAGCAGATCGAGCATATTGATCTGGTAGAGATCGACCCGCTGGTGGTAGAGGTTTGCCGCAAATATTTGCCCCAGGTGGCCTGCCGTTTGGACGAGCCTAGAGTGCATATCCATTTTGAGGATGGGCTGAAATACGCCCGCACCCGGGAAAATGAGTATGATCTGATCATTGTGGATTCCACCGATCCCTTCGGCCCGGGGGAAAATCTGTTTACCAAGGAATTTTACGGCAACTGCTACAAAGCCCTGAAGGAAGACGGCATTATGGTCAACCAGCAGGAAAGCCCCTATTACGAGGAAGACGCCCTGGCCATGCAGCGAGCCCATAAGCGCATCGTCCAAAGCTTTCCCGTCAGCCGCATTTATCAGGCGCATATCCCCACCTACCCCTCCGGCCACTGGATGTTTGGCTTTGCCTCTAAAAAGTATCATCCCATCCGAGATCTGGACGGGGCCGCCTGGAACCTGCTGGGGCTGCATACCAAATATTATACCACCAAGGTGCATGTAGGCGCTTTTGCCCTGCCTGCCTATGTAGAGGAGCTGGTACGCGATGTTGAATAATCCGGGAGAAGCCTTTTTGGGCTGCGAAAGCTCTTATGAGCAGGCTAAAATCGTGCTGTTTGGCGCGCCCTTTGACGGCACCACCTCCTATCGGCCGGGAACCCGCTTTGGCCCCAAGGCCATCCGCAGCGAATCCTACGGCATCGAAACCTACAGCCCGGTGCAGGATCGGGATCTGACGGATAGTCAAGTGTACGATAGCGGCGATCTGGAGCTGCCCTTTGGCGATACCCAAGCCGCTTTGGCGGCGATCGAAGCCCGCACGGAGCTGCTTTTCTCCCAAGACAAGCTGCCGCTCTTGCTGGGCGGGGAGCATCTGGTCACGCTGGGCGCGGTGCGGGCAGCGGTAAAACGCTATCCCGATCTGCATATCCTCCATTTTGACGCCCACGCGGATTTGCGGGACGACTATCTGGGCGTGGGGCTTTCCCATGCCTGTGTACTGCGGCGCTGCTGGGAGCTGGTGGGCGATGGCCGCATCTTTCAGTTTGGCATCCGCTCCGGCGACCGGGCGGAATTTCAGTTTGCCGGGCAGGGGCATACCCGCCTGCAACAGCAAAATTTTGCCGGGCTGGCGCAAACCCTGGACGCGCTGGCCGATCAGCCGGTGTATTTTACCTGCGACCTGGATGTGCTGGATCCGTCGGTATTTCCCGGCACCGGCACCCCGGAGGCGGGCGGCGTCAGCTTTCAAGAGCTGTTGCAGGCCATTTTGCTGGTAACAGCCAAGGCTCGCATCGTCGCCTGCGATCTCAACGAGCTTTCCCCCCCCTACGATCCCAGCGGCATTTCCACCATGGCCGCCTGCAAGCTTTTGCGGGAGCTGCTATTGGGGCTGACCAAGGATTGAACCCTGCGGCTTGCCGCAAGCATATACTGAATTGGAGGTTTTGCCTTATGTCCAAAACATTGATCATCGGCTGCGGCGGCGTAGCCAGCGTAGCCATTCACAAATGCTGCCAAAACAGCGCAATTTTTGACGATATCTGCATCGCCAGCCGCACCAAAGCCAAATGCGACGCCCTCCGGGACAAGCTGGCGCCCCACACCGCCACCAAAATCTCCACTGCGCAGGTGGATGCGGCCAATGTGCCGGAGCTGGTGGCATTGATCAAACAATATCAGCCGGAGGTCGTCTTAAATCTGGCGCTGCCCTATCAGGATCTGACCATTATGGACGCTTGCCTGGAAACCGGCGTGCATTATATCGACACCGCCAATTACGAGCCGGAGGATACGGCCAAGTTTGAATACAAATGGCAATGGGCCTACCGGGAACGGTTTGCCCAAGCCGGGCTCACCGCCCTGCTGGGCAGCGGCTTTGACCCCGGTGTCACCGGCGTTTTTGCCGCCTACGCCCTCAAGCATCATTTTGACGAGATCAACTATATTGATATTTTAGACTGCAATGCCGGGGATCACGGCTATCCCTTTGCCACCAACTTTAACCCGGAGATCAATATCCGGGAGGTTTCCGCCAAAGGCAGCTATTGGCAGGACGGGCAATGGGTAGAAACCGAGCCGATGGAGATCAAACGGGTCTATGATTTTCCCCAAGTAGGCCCCAAAGATATGTATTTGCTGCACCATGAGGAGCTGGAATCTTTGGCGCTGAACATGCCCGGGATCAAGCGAATCCGCTTCTTTATGACCTTTGGCCAAAGCTATCTCACCCACCTGAAATGCCTGGAAAACGTGGGCATGACCAGCATTGTCCCTATCGAATATGAGGGCAAACAAATCGTGCCGTTGCAATTTTTAAAGGCCGTCTTGCCCGATCCTTCCTCTTTGGGCCCCCGCACCAAGGGCAAAACCAATATCGGCTGCATTTTTCAGGGCAAAAAGGACGGCGTGGATAAAACCTATTATCTCTATAACGTTTGCGACCATCAGGAATGCTATCGGGAGGTAGGCTCTCAGGCGGTGGCCTATACCACCGGCGTGCCGGCGATGATCGGCGCGATGCTGGTGCTGACCGGCGCATGGCGCAAGCCCGGTGTGCATAATATCGAAGAATTTGATCCCGATCCCTTTATGGACGCGTTGAACAAATGGGGCTTGCCCTGGCAGGAGAGCTTTGCGCCTGCGCTGGTAGAGTAAGCCTCCCAAGGAGAAGCCAATGAAGCTTTCTGCATTACCCAGCCCCTGCTATATTATCGATCAACCCCGGCTGCTGGCCAATTTGCGCCTGCTGCGGCAGGTGATGGACGATACCGGCTGCAAAATTTTGCTGGCACAAAAGGCCTTTTCCGCCTATGCGCTATACCCCCTGATCGGCCAATATCTCAGCGGCGCGGCGGCCAGCGGCCTTTTTGAAGCCCGCTTGAGCAAGGAGGAGCTGGGCAAAGAGACCCATGTCTTTTCCCCGGCCTACCGCCCGGACGAGATCGCCCAGATTTTGGATTACGCCGACCATCTGGTCTTTAACTCCCTGCCGCAATTGGCACGCTACGGCGAAATGGCGGCAGCGGCAAACGTTAGCGTAGGGCTGCGGATCAACCCCCAATGCTCCACCCAAACCGGTCCCGCCATCTACGACCCCTGCGCCGCCGGTTCCCGTTTGGGCATCGTAGCCCGGGATTTGCCAAAAACCTTACCCGCCCCGGTAGAGGGGCTGCATTTTCACACCCTGTGCGAGCAAAACGCCGATGCTTTGCTCACCACCATGGCTGCGGTGGAAGAAAAATTTGCCTCCCAGCTTGGCCAGATCCGCTGGCTGAACATGGGCGGCGGCCACCATATCACCCGAGCCGACTACGATCTGGAAGCGCTGCGCCGCTGCCTGCTGCAAACCAGGGACAAGTATCAGCTGCAAATCTATCTGGAGCCGGGGGAAGCGGTAGCCTTAAATGCTGGCTATCTCTCCTGTACCGTGCTGGAGCTGCTGCACAACGAGGGAGATATCGCCATCCTGGATACCTCCGCCGCCTGCCATATGCCGGATGTGCTGGAAATGCCCTACCGCCCGCCCTTGCAGAACGCCGCCCTGCCGGGAGAAAAGGCCTACACCTACCGGCTGGCTGGGCCTACCTGCTTGGCCGGGGACGTGATCGGCGCGTATTCCTTTGACCGGCCGCTGCAAGCGGGAGATCGGCTGCTTTTTGAGGATATGGCCATCTATACCATGGTGAAGAACAACACCTTTAACGGCATGGCGCTGCCCGCCATCGCCCTGCGGCAAGGCGAGGACGAATATCACCTGCTGCGCAGTTTTGGCTATGAGGATTTCAAAGCACGTCTTTCCTAAACAAGAAAGCGCCAAGGCTTGCTCTTGGCGCTTTTCTATGCTTATCAAAACGAAATGTGTAAAAAATAGCAAATTATGGTATACTGCTATTGATGCCGCCTTGCTCTGTTTGCCTTGCTCTGTTTGCCTTGCTCTGTTTGTCTTGCTCTGTTTGTCTTGAGCCTTTCTTTGCCCACTGCATCAATTTGATTCATTTAACCTATACGGAGGTTTTTGCAAATGACGTCTTCTCCGCTTTTCAGCGGTATAGTTTTACTGCTGCTGATCCTGATCAGCGCGTTCTTTTCCTCTACGGAAACCGCTTTTTCGGCCATGAACCGCATCCGGCTCAAAAATATGGCCAATAGCGGCAACCAGCGAGCCTCCTTGGTCTTAAAGCTGGCCGAGGATTACGACAAGCTGCTTTCCACCATCCTGATCGGCAATAATATTGTCAATATTGCCTCCGCTTCTTTGGCCACAGTGCTGTTTGTCGCTTGGCTGGGCAATGCAGGGATTACCGTATCCACCATTGTGATGACCGTGCTGGTGCTGATTTTTGGCGAGATCACCCCCAAAAGTCTGGCCAAGGAAGCACCGGAAAAAATGGCCATGTTCAGCGCTCCCCTGCTCAAAGCCGTAGCCTGGCTGCTAACGCCGGTCAACTATTTGTTCGCCTCCTGGAAAAAGCTGCTGCTGAAATGGGTTTCTACCGAAGGGGAGCAAGGCATCACCGAAGACGAGCTGATTATGATCGTGGAAGAGGCGGAGCAAGATGGCGGCATCGGCACCCAGGAGCGGGAGCTGATTTTGAGCGCCATCGAGTTTTACGATCTGGATGTGGCGGATGTGCTAACCCCCCGGATCGATGTGGAAGCCATTGAGGAAAAGGAAACTGCCGAAGAAATTTCCCTGCTGTTCCACCAAACCGGCTATTCCCGGCTGCCGGTGTATCGGGGGGACATTGACAATATTATCGGCGTGATCAATCTGAAGGATTTTTATCATCAGGTAGTACGGGATAACCGGCCTATCGGCGAGATCATCAAGCCGGTTATCGTTACCACGGAAAATATGAAAATCTCCCGGCTGTTAAAACGGCTGCAATTGACCAAAACCCATCTGGCCGTGATCGTGGACGAGTACGGCGGCACCTTGGGCATTGTCACCATGGAGGATATTCTGGAGCAGCTGGTGGGAGAGATCTGGGACGAGCACGATCAAGTGGTCAAGGATATTGTCCAAACTGCGGAAGGCGTGTATCAGGTGACTGGATCCGCCAACCTGAGCCGCTTTGCCGAGAAATTTTGTCTCAGCGATTTACCGGATGCTGTATCGGTCAGCGGCTGGGTAGCCTATAAGCTGGCACGCATTCCGGAAGAGGGGGATAGCTTTCACGATGGCAACCTGCTGGTAAAGGTTTCCGCCATGGATGGCCGCCGGGTAGCGCAAATCATCGTTACAATAACATAAAATAGAACAAGCCGCTTGATGATTGGCAGAAATCATTCAGCGGCTTATTCTCTCTATTTGAATCGGGGGGCATTCTGTTTTATCCGCCGCCAAAGATAGCAACACGGCATATTGCTTTTTGGTTACAAGAGGATCCTTTTTATCCATATTGTCCGTAAAAGCATACCAATATCTTATCTTTTTTTCTGGTTTTTTTCAAGAGTTATTTTAATTCATTATGGCAAAAGTAAGTGTAGTAATTTTAAATTGGAACGGTT
>CAYOVS010000112.1:0-6124 GCA_964407445.1 uncultured Peptococcaceae bacterium | reverse complement strand
ATTTGACGGATAAAAGCGAGAAATTTTAGTGAAGCTCTTGCAGATAATAATAGGCAGTTTTTCCATTTTTCTGCTGCTGGTAGACAAAGGAAAGCAGCTCTTTTTGCCCGGCGGGGGCGGTTGTAACAAGGTTCTGGATCTCCTTCTCACGGAAGGTCACGCCAAGAAGCAGCTTTTTTCTGCTATCGATGCCGGAAGCGCCCCTTTGGGAAACCTCCCCGCCAAAAACCAGACTAAAGCCAATGCCATCCTCAAGAATATTGCCCCGGCTGAGAATTTGCGGTTGCCCCTCCGGGTATGCATAAAGCTCATAGTAGTTTGCCTCGGCAGATAGCTTGTAGCTGGCCGTTATAGTATAATAGCAAACTCTGCCCCCTGTTAACGGCAAAGCATGGCAATTCACCAGCGAAAAAATAATCGTATCCGCATCACAGACCAGAATTTTTTCCTGGGGTTGATTGGGATTGATCAAGTCATATTCATAGACCACATTGCTTGCGCCGATATCATCCAGCAGCTTTGTTCTGGCTGTGGTGCTGACAAAGACTAAGACTCCGCTATAGGCAATGATCCCGATCAGTACCAGCGCCACAGCCAGCTTTGCCAGCAGGCGCCCGGTTTGTTGCCCCACCTGCTTTTCTTGAGGAGAGCGGCAGGCTTCCCTATCCCGGTAAAAAATTTGCGGCAAATAATACCCCCAGAGGATCCAAAGCAATTGCAGGCCTTGCTGCGGATAGGCATGCCATACCGGCCAGCACCACAAAGCGGCCACAGTAAGCAAAAGGAACAGCAGCAAATGCGGGGGAGAAAGCTTCATTTTCCCCCGGCGGCAAAACCAATCGCGCCAATAGGGAAAGGCGAGGCCAAGACCAAGAATCACCATACTGCAAATATCGAATAAGAAAAAGCGGGTTTCCCCGGCAAAGCCCCAGCCGATCTCCTGGTAAAACAACGAAAACAACCGCCGATAAACCAGAATGGCAGCCAGCGCCGCTATCCCGCCCAGCACCGGCAAAAGATATTGACGACAGGGCTTGGCGCGGGGTTTCTCCTCTACGCCCCCCTCTTCCATCGGTTGCAACAGCAGCGCCAGCACATAGCCGACAAACAGCCAAATCAGAACCAGCCCCGTCCGCTGGCTGAACATGCGCAAGCCCCAGCTTAGCTCGCCCCCACCATAATAAAAGGGCAGGCAAATTGCGGGGGCCAGCAATAGCAGCAGGCATACCAGATAGGGCGGCCGCAATCGCAGCTTGCCCCTTTGCCCCCGCCAGCGCCGCCAAAAAGGATAAGCCAGAGCAAAGCCCAGCAGCAAGGAGCTGACGATATTATAGAGCGCCGCGCCGGTAAAGCGGTTTCCCGCTAGGATGGCCTTGCACAGGTAACCGTCCAGCCACAAACCACCCACCAAAACAGCCGCGCCAAGAAACAACAACAGGATCTGCCGTAATGATTTTTTCGTCATAGGGAGCATCTCCTTTACGATATACCGAGGATCAGCAACAGAGACCGTATAGCAATGCTATTCGGCCTCTTTGGGGAAAAGTCCTGTCTTGGCAATTACAGGCATCTGTCATGATGTGATACGATCACCGTGACAAACGATAAGCAAGATCAACCCTGCTTTTATTGGCTGAGGCGCCTCCGCTTGCCGTAATGATGGGAAAAGGCCATATCTCTCCAGGCTTTTCCTGGCTTCTCACCAAATAAAAACCCCCGCGCCGTTATAAATCGGCGCGGGGGTTTGCAAACCGCTTATTTATTTTTCATTTGCATCATCGCCCGCACCTTGAGGGGCAGGCCAAACAGATTGATAAAGCCGGCGGAATCCTTTTGGTCATAGACCTCGTCCTCGCCAAAGGTAGCTAAATCTTCATCATACAGCGAGTAGGGGCTCTTGACGCCAACCGATACCGCAGAACCCTTGTACAGCTTTACCCGCACCGTACCGGTGACAGTCTTTTGGGTCTCGTCCACAAAAGCGGCCAAGGCTTCCCGCAGGGGAGAATACCACATGCCGTCATAGACCAGCTCGGCATAGCGAATGGCGATACCCTCTTTGTAATGGGCGGTGGCTCTATCCAAGGTGATTTCTTCCAGTGCTTTATGTGCCGCATAGAGAATGGTGCCGCCGGGGGTTTCGTATACGCCTCTGGATTTCATGCCCACCAGCCGGTTCTCTACCATATCGGCGATGCCTACGCCATTGGCCGCGCCCAGCGCATTGAGCTTGGTGACGATACCGGCAGGCGTCATGGCCTGTCCGTCCACCTTGACGGCGTTGCCCTGTTCAAACTCGATCTCTACATAGGTGGGATGATCGGGAGCAGCTTCCGGGGTGACACAGATATGCAGCAACTCCGGCTTGGGCTCGTTCCAGGGATCTTCCAAATCCATCCCCTCATGGGAAAGATGCCAGATATTTCTGTCCATGCTGTAATTGTCTTTTTTGGTAACGGGTACGGGGATGCCATGGGCTTCCGCATAGTCAATTTCTTCTTCCCGGGATTTCAGATCCCATTCCCGCCAAGGAGCAATGATCTTTATTTCCGGCGCCAACGCCTTGATGGAAAGCTCGAAACGCACCTGATCGTTGCCTTTGCCAGTGCAGCCGTGACAAATGGCGTCGCAGCCCTCGGCCCGGGCGATGTCTACCAGATAGCGGGCGATGATCGGCCGCGCATGGGAGGTGCCCAGCAAATATTTGCCCTCATAAACAGCACCCGCCTTCATGGTGGGGAAGACAAAATCCTTGACGTATTCTTCGGTCAGATCGCCCACAAACACCTTGGAAGCGCCGCTTTTGATTGCTTTTTCTCGCACAGGGTCCACTTCCTTGCCCTGCCCCACATCACCGCAAATAGCGATGACCTCGCAGCCATAATTTTCTTTGAGCCAAGGAATGATGATCGAGGTATCCAGGCCGCCGCTATACGCCAATGCAACCTTATTGAACTTTTTCTCCATGATAATGTCCTCCTTTATATAAGCTGGCAACGCCTACCGGCAGTTTTACCGCTTTCGTTTTTCTGAAATAATAATACACCAAATTGCATAAAAATGCAATCCTTTTTTGCAATTTTTTTATGTGCTATTCCCATCTTTTGCCGCATATCTTCTATGGAGCTTCTGCGGAGATTCTGCAAAAAAGCATCTGCCCATGCCCACATCGAGAAATAGAGGTGCAAAATATGAAAACCATTATCCACACCTTTCGCCTGCCCTGGCGCGCCCTGCTGATTTTACTGCTGACGGCCGCCATCAGCCTGCTGCTGATTCAAAAAGAGCTGAACAGCCAGCCTGCGCTGTCCCCTTCTCTGTTTGGCAAAGTGGCGGTGATCGACGCCGGGCATGGCGACTGGGATCCGGGAGTGATCGGCGTTAACGGCGTCAAAGAAAAGGATGTGAATCTGGCCATTGCCAAAAACCTGGCGGAGCTGCTGCGCAGCAGTGGCGCAACCGTGCTGATGACCCGGGAAACCGACACCATCGAATACGCCACAAAAGGCGAAGACACCCGCGCTCGGGCTGCGTTGGCGGAGGAAGCAGATGTTTTTGTCAGCATCCATGCCAACAGCTTTCCCACCTATCCCAGCAGTCACGGGGCGCAGATATTTTACGGCAACGGCAACGAGCAGGGGCAAAAGCTGGCAAAGCTGGTGCAGGCGCAAACCGGGGAACAGCTGGGCTCCACCCGCACTGCCTTGGCGCATAAAAATGCGTATTTATTAAAAAATATAACCATTCCCGCCATCATCGCAGAGGTTGGCTTTCTTTCCAACAGCGATGAGGAACAAAAACTGGCCACAACAGACTATCAATGGCAGGTGGCCTGGGCCGTTTATTTGGGAATCGTCGATTATTTTTCCGGTACGGAGCTGCCCAATAGCTAAAACAACAGGAAGTATAGCCATTTTCCAGTTTAATGCGCGCCATATGGCAATTTTGCAATGTATATTTTGTATATCCATATGAGATTACGCCGCGTACGAGCAAGCGCAAAGCAACAAAAGGGAGCACGCCGTACCCGTTTCACCGGGCAAGACTTGCTCCCTTTTGTTGTCTCACAACATCGCTGTTGCTATTTTGTCATTGCCTGTTCCAGCACAGCCAGCATCTTGGCGGTTTCCGCTCGGGTGGCGTTGCCGTTGGGACGGAAGCTGCCATCCGCATAGCCGCCCACCACAGCAGCCTGCTGCATTGACGATACCCCATCCGCAGCATAGGCAGCAATGCTAGCCTGATCGCTAAAGCTAGCCGCCCCATTGATCACAGGCAGGGTAAACTGCCGATACGCCGCATAACGGTAGAGCATTGCCGCCAGATCCTGACGGCTGATCAAAAGGTCGGGGCCAAAGCTGTCGTCAGATAGACCCTTGGTCACGCCCGACTGTACCGCCCAAGCCACCGCCTGGGCATAGTAAGCATCGGCGGTTACATCGGCAAAGCGGCCTTGATAGGCAGGCAGGGTTTCGCCGCTGAGCCGAGCCAGCATGGTCACAAACTGACCCCGGGTCACTTGCTCCCCAGGGGCAAACAGCGTTGCTGTTTTGCCGGAGACCACGCCTTTTTCTGCCAGATATTCCACATACGCATACGCCCAATGGCCGGCAGGCACATCACTAAAACGGGGCGCAGCAGCATCGCCGCCTGTCTCGCTCCCGGTGCCTGTCCCGGTGCCGGTCCCGGTGCCGGTGCCTGTCCCGGTGCCGGTGCCTGTCCCGGTGCCGGTGCCTGTCCCGGTACCAGTCCCGGTGCCTGTCTCGCTCCCGGTACCAGTCCCGGTCCCGGTGCCGGTAGAATTATCCGCAATAGAGATGGAAGCATCCTCAACGGTCAAGGGATAAGGCTTGGTATCGGCCTGGTTCATCATCCCGTTGCTGTTTTTTAGGGTAACCGCACCCACCTTTAACGCCTTCAATTGAAACTGCAGCGCCTCTACGGTGCCGCTACAGGCCAGCCCCGCACCGCTAAAATCAATATAACTCAGCTGGATCGTACCAGTTTTTTGTTCAATTGCGGCAAAGCCTTCTTTTGCCTGCAAACTGTTTTCTACCAGAGAAAAATATAATGGATCATACAGCACATAATCCTGCATGGCATACATGGCAAAATCCTGCTGGTGATCCTCGCTGATCAGCACCTTTACCGCTACCGTATCGCCAGGCTTCACCACGATGCTTGACGCATCGTTGCCGGTAATCGTATAGGTAAAGCTGAGATCCGCAGCAAACGCCACCTGCCCCAGACAAACCACCAAAACAACGGTCAATACCGCCAATAAACCCCATTTTTTCATGATGGATACTCCTTTATTCCTTCCTGATCCATTTTGCTGCCGGACAAACCGGCTGCCAACTGTCATCCCCAGCAAGCAGCACGGCAGTAATCCGCGCAGCAGAAGGAGCAGAAGACAACGTCAACGTTTGATTCCAACGAGCATCTGCAATCGCAGCCGCCGTAATGGTGCCAAGCGTGCAGGAAAGCATCCTGCCATTGCTGTCGTATCCGGCCAAAAACAGCCGATAATCTCCATCCGTTCGCAGGCCGGCAGCGTTCAGCTGCACATCCGCACCAGAGACAGCAGTAATCGCCAGGCTGTTCATCAGCAGCGGGATATTTTTTGCCTCACCGCCGATTACCGTTTGCGTGCGTTCTCCATCGGCGGAATACAGAGCATGCTCTTCTCCCAGAGAAATCACAGTAGAAGCAGCTTCGCCCGCCTTTACGGTAAAGCGCAGGGAGCAAATCTGCATTGCCGTCTGGTCTATGGTCAACACGGCGCCTTCCTTGAACCAGACCAGCTTGAGCTGCCCCGGTTCGATCTGCTGCCGCAGCCAACCATCCCCCTGCCCGTCGCTTACCGAGGAGGTCAACTGCAAGACAGCAGCATCATAAACAATATCCAGCTCTACTGTACCGGCCTGCACCGCCGTTACCCCAGCCCGAAGAGAAACGTTTACGGTAAAGCTGTCGCCGCTTAAATAATATTCCGCTTGATCGGCCACTGTCAGCTCTGCGCCGACTGCCGTTTGTCCATCCTCGGCCCAAGCCACACCGGGTAATACTGCCCAGCACAGGACAATCAGCAGCAGCCAAGGAATCCTGTTTTTTAACCGATTCA
>CAYOVS010000111.1:2545-6164 GCA_964407445.1 uncultured Peptococcaceae bacterium | reverse complement strand
ACCTGGTCCAGCAGTTTCAGGATGGCCCCGCCGTGCACATTGCCGGAAAAATTGTATTGCAAATGGCCGGATACCGTCATGTAGTAGGTATGAAAGCGCTCCTCTTGAAGATACTCCCCTACCGTCAGCCGCATCATCTGCAAATCGCTTTCCGGCCAGTCTTTATCAACAGCCAGGCCGTTCCCCAGCCCTTGATACAGATACCCCATATTGGGATGAGACTTATCCCGATCATAATAGGTGTAGGTGTGATCGTGATAGGCACGGGGTTGCGGATAGCCGATTGCGGCAAACTGATTGCCCAAACAGAACGGCAGCAAATTTTCGGCAGATCTGGAAAAGCTCCAGCAGCCGCTTTTGGGCAGCAAACCGGTACAGGTCACATATTCGCCATCGGAGGTAGAAACGTTCCACAAAGGATTATAGAAATTGGTAAACTGCAAGCCCTCGCTGGAAAGACGATACAAGGTTGGACAAAGCTCCGGATCCAATAAGTATTGGGAAAATCCTTCCGCCACAATATAGATCAAATTGCAGCCTGCAAACAGGCCGGTATATTCGTTTTGCAAGGTGGGCGGGACTGCCCCAAAATAGCGGTGCATATCCGCCAGCGCTGGGTCATCAGTGGCGGCTGCCAAAGCGCTAAAATCAATATCCAGTACATTGGCTGGATACTCTTGAGCCGAGAACCCATCGTTCTCTTGCCCCTGCTCTTCTTTTGGCAAAGCACCAATCCCATCTTCATCCAATAACTGCCGGATTTGATCGGTATCGCCCACAAAATCCTCATCCTTGGGCGTGAAACCAAAAATAGAACGGCGTGCGTCAATCATCATCGCCGCCGCAACCCCCAGCTCCTGTTGGGTAAGCAAAGGCACGTCGTCGTTATAATAAAGATTATAGGCGCTGTTGGGCTGATCGCCCGAAAGCGCTATGGCAACCAAAAACGAACCATATAATATGGCGCAACAACCAAGAAGACCGGCAGCATGCCGAAAAGAAACTTTCTCCATCCGCTGCCGCTGCCAAAGTAAAAACACCAACCAGGGCGCCGCAAACAGCAACAATTGTAAGCCGTGTGCGCCGATCACCGCAAAAGCTGTATCTGAAAATTCTGCCACCTGTTTTGCTTGCAAAATAGAAAATACCAGCATAGGCGTTTTAAAAAGCGAAAAATAAATATACTGGGCGCAATATGCCAATAGAACCAAAAAGCTTAAAACCACCGTCAGGCAATAGTTGGCTGCTTTGCTGAAAATGCCACTGCAAACCGTCAAGCCGCAAGCGCCAAACAAAGAAATGAGAATCACAAATACCGGACTAAGGCCGGTATACCCGCCATAAATCAGCAACCGGTACATGGTTTCCCAATAGAGCAGCAACACCAAAAAGCTTAAAAAACGCTGCCACAGTTTCAGCGGCTTTGGCTGTATTTTAGGGAATCTGGCATTGTTCTTCTGGGCTTGGCAGATACTGTTTTTCCCCTGTTTCCCTGCACCAGCTTTTGCAGCGGCATCGCTTGTATGTACATTTTGTGCTTCCTTGGCCGCAATATTTGCGGCTTGCCCTGCCTGTTTGGCGTCCGCTGCCGCACGACTGATGGCTTTGTTTTGATAGGTTTGCACAGACGCTGCGGTTGCAGCAGTAACGGCAGCAGTATCCTGCGTTTGTGGCTGTAGATCAAGAGAAGCGGTGTGTTGTTTTTTTGCAGCTTGCGCACGGCGCTGTTTTGCTTTCTTTGCGGAAATCTTATGTTTTTTCTTTGCCATGCCCCTCACCTATGAAACTATCGTATTGACCAATCGAACCCAGGCAACCTGGCCTGATAATGCAGTAGCCGCCCGCTTTGTTTGCCGGGCATCAGCGGACCAGCCGATTACGGTTGCGCCGCTGCCACTCATCACCGTATGCAAGCCTTGTTTTTGCAAAGCCAAATGCAGCGCTTGTACCTGGGGCGCCAAAGCAAACGCAGCAGGCTCCAGCATATTTGCCATATGCTCCGCAATCATCTGGGGATCACCGTTCATCAAACCTTGGGCCAAAGCCGCAATATCCGGTACGGTACAAGCAGGCAATTGGTCAAACAAAGCAAACACCTTTGGCGTGGCTACTGAAATACCAGGGTTGGCCAACAACAAAAGCTGGCTTTCTTTTGGCTGCAGCGGCGTGAGAATTTCACCGATGCCTTCCACCAAAGCTGCGCCGCCCTGCAGGCAAAAGGGAAAATCCGCACCAAGGCGCAAACCCAGATTCGCCAACTCTCCGGCAGACAGCCCCAAGGAAAATAGTTGGTTTACCGCCTGCAACGTTGCCGCCCCATCAGCGGAGCCCCCGGCCAAACCGCCGCCTGCCGGGATATTCTTTTCGATGCGAATGGCCAATCCACCGGGCAAGCCGTATTGCCGCTTCATCAAGCGCCAGGCCCGTAATGCCAAATTGGCATCCTCCGCCACAGAAAGCCCCATTTGGCAGCTATCCTCTGCAGCACGGCAAAAATATAAGTTATCATACAAGGCAACGGATTGCATCACCGAACGCAGCAAATGGTAGCCATCGGGTCTTGTGCCGATGATTGCCAAGCCCCAATTGATTTTTGCCGCCGCCATGCAAAAAAATTCTTTTTGTTCCATTTTCTGCTTCCCACTATTTCCCGGAACACAGTTCCTTTTTCAGGTTATGAAATTCCTGGCTCAAATAGCCGGGAACCTGCATTTCCGGGCAAGCAGCACCCAAAGGATGACGGGTCAGCGCCAACATCGGCGGCGCTTGATACCGTTTGGCAACGCCGGTGCTGTTATACATCCGCCACCAGTATTCGGTATCGGCAATAAACGCCTCATTGGAAGAAAACAGGTTCTGCAAAGCGCTGGGCTGGCAACCGATTACCTGGGCAAGCTCTCCTCTTTGATAATAATACAAAATATCGGTGGGATCCAGTTGCTTTTCCACCCAGGCTCGCAGCAGATAATCATGATATTCATATCGTAAAGGATCGCCAAGCCCCCTGGTCACATCCTGCGTTACCGACAGTTCGGCAGAAGGACGCAAAGCGGCAATCTCGGCAAGCGGCGCAGCAGGATAATACTCCTGCATTTTGCGAGCGGCCTGATACACCTGATACTTCCACAAATCGGCTGCCGTTGCAAAAGCCCCGGCTAAATCTCCATAAAACGTGCAGTATCCCACTGAAAGCTCTGCTTTGTTACCGTTGCAGGTGAAAATCCCCTTCCAGGCTGCTGCCGCCGCCGCTAAAAGGCGGGTGCGTTCCCGGGCTTGGACATTTTCCATTGCAGGCGCATCCAAAGATAAATTCAATACTGCGCCAGTTGGAGTTTCTCCAGTGTGAACCGAGAAGAAAGAGCTGATTTCATCCACCTGCTGCTGGATCGGCAAGCAAAAATAATTTGTATGCAGCGCTTTTGCCATCCTTTCCGCATAATCTCTGGTGGTACTACTATTATATTTGCTAGGCATGTTTAATAGCATTACATTATCTGAGCCCAGAGCCCGTGTATAGACACAGGATGCTAACGCAGAATCAATGCCACCGGAAATGCCAATCACCGCTTTGGTCACGCCGATATGATGGCAAAAAGAGCGAACCCCAATGGTCAGGGCA
>CAYOVS010000111.1:0-2535 GCA_964407445.1 uncultured Peptococcaceae bacterium | reverse complement strand
GTCAGGGCATCCGTCAGCAATTCACCGCCATCGGGTTTTTGCGCCAATACAGGCAGCTCCCGGCGACAATTTAGCATCCGGCTCTGCAAAAAGGGCGCCGCATGGGTAATAAATCCTTTGGCATCCAAAAAATAGCTACCACCGCTGTACAAATAATTGTATTTTCCCCGCGGCGCCAAGCCCACACAATTTACCCGCAGCAAAGGGCGTCCGGGAATAGACGGTTGTAATTGCTCGTCGTCCAAAAGCAACGGTTTTGCAGCCAAATTGATCAACAAATCGGTATCTCCGTCAGAAAAAGGCAAAGCACGATTGCGCCAATCACCGATCAAAAAACCGGTACGATACACTTTTCCGTCAATGGAAAGGTTATAGAGCTTCACTTCCGCCGTTTTTTCCAGATGATCATAAAGCCCCGGCACAAAGCTATCTCCCATGGGTGCTTCCAAACGTCCCAATTCCCCATCCATTGCCATATAAACAGCATTATATAGCTTGCCTTCTCTTTCTTCTACCGTGCCGAAAACGATTGCAATATCCTGTGCGGTTGCCGCAATTTCTTTGGCAAACGCCTGACAATCCGTCAAAAAACCGTAACGGCGAATATTATCTCCCAACATCAAGCCAGAAAGCGCAGCCTCGGGAAAAACAATCAGGTCAACGCCTTCCTGTTTGGCCCCGGCAATCATTTTCAGCATATTTTGCTTATTTTGTGCCGGATTTCCCGGAACAACCTCTATTTGTCCAATCGCAATACTCATGAAGTCACCTCATTTATCAAACAGTTTGTCCCAAAAAGCCCAAACCAAACCAACAATTGACGTAGAAAGAGCTTTCTTAATCAGAAAAACTGTCTATCAACGCCATGATCTCGTCAATGTGTTCTCTGGCAGTTTGTTCCCCCAATTTAAAGCATTCGCCAATGGCGGAGGAATCCAAAAAATCCAAATGATGATCAATCGGATGCAATACGAAATCCGCATCAATTTGTTGACTCATCCCGGTTGCAATGTCCAGCGACCGGTTGACAATATCCAAAATATTGTTGGGCGGTTCGTGGCTGGGGGCAAATAAGCTGACTGCAAGAACAATATCAGCGCCCATGTCCCGCACCACGCCTCCGGGACAATTGTCCAAAATATAACCGTCCACCAAAAGCATCTCCCCCATCTGCACCGGCGTAAATACTCCCGGAACCGCAGAAGAGGCACGTACAGCCAAGGCGGTATCCCCCTGATTAAAAACAATTTTTTTCCAGCTTAATAAATCTACTGCAACAATTTTCAAGGGGATATTCATTTCCTCAATTCTTTTCCCCCGTGTACAGGTGCGAATTAATTCGGTATACCCTTCTGCCGGAATCAAACCTTTGCGAGATGGACGAATTTTGATCAGAGAATCCACATCAAACCCCTCTAAAAGGGTTTGCATCATTTTCCAATCATAGCCGGAAGCCAGCAGCGCCGCAATAGCCGAACCAATAGAGGTGCCTGCCACCATATCCGGCTTAATGCCGTATTCTGCGAACACTTTTAAAACGCCTACATGGGCAGCGCCTTTCAAGCCGCCGCCGCCAAAAGCAATGCCGATTTTCGGTTTTACCTTTGGCTTGATAATGGGAATACTTGCCGCCTGTCTTCCTAGCAATTTATCCAAAAACGCCATACTGCTCACCTCGGTTTTCAATCCGAATCATGCAATCCGCACAAAGGAAAAGCATTTTTTCGCAATGCATACATCATACAATTGGAGAATCAACTAAAACGTAACATGCCCCAAGTTATCCTTCAATCTGGTCATGGCCTCTTTCATCCGTTCTTCTTCCACAGTCAAGGTAGCACGGAAATATCCTTCGCCCATCTCGCCGTAGCCGTTGCCGGGCGTGATAACTACCTGCGCTTTTTCAAACACATAGGCGGCAAAAGATTTGGAGGTAAACCCTTTGGGTATCGGCGCCCATATATAAAAGGTGCCTTTGGGGAAAGATAAGTTCCAACCCATATCGTTTAAGCCGCCGACCAAAATGTCACGGCGAGCCGCATAGATATCCGCAGAGGCTTTGACCAAGCCTTCGGGATGGCGCAAACCTTCGATAGCGGCATATTGCACCGCCTGAAAAGCCCCGCTATCCACGTTGGATTTATATCTGGCCAGGGTGCCCACGGCTTTGGCGTTGCCCACGGCATAGCCGATGCGCCAGCCGGTCATATTGAACGGCTTGGAGCAGGAGCCAAATTCCACCACTTGGTCTTTTGCGCCGGGAACCTGCAAAATGCTGGGCGCCACATAGCCGTCGTAGGTCATTTCCGAGTAGGCGTTATCATGACAAAGCAAAATGTCATGTTTTTTGGCAAACGCCACCGCTTCCTCAAAGAAAGCCAAATCCGCTACTGCACCGGTAGGATTATTGGGATAATTAAGCCACATCAGCTTGGCTTTGTCTGCAACAGCAGCAGGAATTGCCCCAAAATCGGGCAAAAAGCCATTTTCCTCCTTCAAGGGCATAAAATATGCTTCGCCGCCAGCCAGCATGGT
>CAYOVS010000110.1:0-6245 GCA_964407445.1 uncultured Peptococcaceae bacterium | reverse complement strand
AAAGTGCTGATTTATCCTAATACGGATGGCAGCTCCGATGCGCCATGGACGATGCTGGAATACTTACGAAGCGACGCTTTACTGTGGCTTGCGGCGATTTTTGCTTTGGGGTTGCTGCTTTTTGGCCGCTGGAAGGGGCTTAACACGCTGATTGCCCTTGCTTTTACCTGCTTATCCGTGTTTGCGGTGTTTATCCCGGCGGTGTTAAACGGCAAGGACGTCTACTTGTGTTCTATTATCACCTGCATTTATATTATTGTCATGACGATGCTGCTAATCAACGGTACCTCTGCCAAGAGTCTGGCCGCCGGCGCCGGCTGCCTTTCCGGAGTGGTTGTGGCCGGTTTGCTGACTGTGCTGATGAGTCATGTCTTGCGGTTGACCGGGATGGTAGATGAGGATACCTTGTATTTGCAATTACTGGATCCGTCCAATCCCATTGATCTAAAAGGGGTGATTTTTGCCGCCATTATTATCGGCGCAGTAGGAGCGATTATGGACGTTTCCATGGATATCGCCTCTGCCTTGCAGGAGTTGAAGCATAATTCTCCCGATCTTGGTCCAAAAGATCTGACTGCCTCCGGCTTAAATATTGGCCGGGATATCATGGGTACCATGGCCAATACCTTGGTTTTGGCGTATATCGGCAGTGATTTGTGCCTGACGCTGTTGATGGCTGCTTATAATAAATCCTTATTGGAGCTGTTTAATCTGGAGCTGATCGTGGTAGAAATATTGCAGGCTTTGGCGGGTAGTCTGGGGATTTTGCTGACAATTCCTCTTACTTCTCTGATCTGTGCCGGATTGTATTGTAAAAAGCAAGTAGTATCTTAGCGGAGGATGATTTTTATGACTGATTTTATTGATTTGCGCAGTGATACGGTAACCCTGCCCACCCAAGAAATGCGGCAGTTCATGTACGAAGCCCAGGTGGGGGATGACGTATACAACGAAGATCCCACAATCAATCGTTTGCAGGAGCAAGGGGCCGCGCTTTTGGGCAAAGAAGCAGCTTTGTTTGTCACCTCCGGTACCCAAGGCAATCAATTGGCGATTATGAGCCATACTCGCCGGGGCGATGATGTGATCGTCAGCGACGACGCCCATATTTATACCCATGAGGTTGGTGCAGCGGCGGTGCTTTCCGGCGTCAATATGCATCCGCTGCATTTTCCCAAGGGGATTTTTGATGCGGCAATGATCGAAGAGGCGATCCAGGGGCAAGATATTCATGAACCGCCTACCGGGTTGATTTGTATGGAAAATACGTTGGCCAATGGCAGAGTAGTGCCGGAAAAGAGAATGGCTGAGGTGTATGGGGTGGCGCAGAAACACCATTTGCCGGTACATGTGGACGGCGCCAGATTGTTTAATGCGGCAGTGGCGCAAAATGTGGATGTGCGTCAACTGACCCAAAACTGTGATAGCGTGATGTGCTGCCTTTCCAAGGGATTATGCGCGCCGGTAGGCTCGCTGCTGGCCGGTAGCGCCGATTTTATTGCCCGTGCCCGAAAATATCGGAAGATGTTGGGTGGTGGTTTGCGCCAAGGCGGTTTTTTGGCGGCGGCCGGATTAGAAGCCTTAGACAATATGCGGCAGCGACTGGCAGAGGATCATCAGAATGCCCGATATCTGGCGGAAGGTTTGGCAAAAATCCCTGGTATTCAGTTGGATTTAGAGTCGGTGCAATCCAATATGGTGTTTTTTACTCTAGATGCCAAAGTGGATGTGCAAAAAGTGCAGGAAAAATTATTGGCGGCTGGCATTAAGGGGCTGGCCTATCCGGCAAAGGCACAAAGATTTGTCACCCATCATGGGATTGAACAGGAAGATCTTGATAAAACACTGGCGATACTGGCCTGGGCATTGGCTTAAGGAGGCAATATGAAAAAAACGAAAATAGTGAGCTGGTCTATGGTGGCATTGCTTGGATTGGCTGCGATCACCTGGGGAACACTGGTGATTAACGATTATAACCGGGTATTGCGGGATTATAAAAAACCGATTTTTGCCCAAGTGGTTTCCGAATCTGCAGAGGGCGAGCACGGAGAATATCAGGGGCAATATCAGGGCTTTGGGTATAGTATCTCCCTTGATGGCCGTTTTCGCCCGGAAAGCGATCCGGAAAAAGTGACCGTCATTGACGGTAAAGGTGTGGTGCTCAATCCTTATCCCAATGTGCTGCAAGCCCAGTTTCAGGTTTTTGGCAAGCAGGTTGGCGTACTGGAGCGGGAAGATCCCTATTTGTAAAGAGTCGCTTTGTGCTAGCAGCATGGACGGCTGGGAGGTACGGGAATGGATTTGCGCAAACTACCTGCTGTAGACCAAGTAATCCTCGCCGTGGAAAAAAGTTTCCACGGCGATTTTGGCGTTGGTTTGGTGAGCGAAGTTGCCAAAGAGGTTGTAGCTGCACTGCGCCGGGAGTTGCTGGCGGGAGAGTATTGCCAGGCCGATAAAGCCCAATTGCTGGAGCTGGCGGCCTTGCGAACGGCGGAGCGCTGTCGGACAAAGCTGACGCCGGGCTTGCAAAAGGTGATTAACGCTACCGGGGTGCCCCTGCATACCAATATGGGCAGGGCGCCGCTGGCTTCGGCGGCGATTGCAGCGATTGTGCAAACTGCCGCCGGGTATTGTGATCTGGAGCTGGATTTGGCAACCGGGGAGCGGGGCAACCGGGGCGGACGGGTGACGGAGCTGCTTTGCGATTTGACCGGGGGCGAGGATGCCTGTGTGGTCAATAATAATGCGGCGGCGGTGTTTTTGCTGCTCAACACCTTGGCGGCGGGACAAGAGGTGGTGGTTTCCCGGGGACAATTGGTGGAGATCGGCGGTTCTTTTCGTATTCCCGATATCATGAGCCGCAGCGGCGCGGTTTTGCGTGAGGTGGGCTGCACCAACAAAACCCATGTGGCCGATTATGAAAATGCCATCAATGAACGTACCGCGATGCTGCTATGGGTGCATCAAAGCAATTTCAGGCAGCAAGGCTTTGTCAGCCAAACCACCATCCCAGAGCTGGCTCAATTGGCGCAGGAAAGACAATTGCCCCTGGCTGTGGATTTGGGCAGCGGCTGCCTGTACCCTTTGGCGCTGCCCGGCATGGGGGAGGAGCCTTTAGTCGGGCAAGTGTTGGCAGCAGGCGCGGCTTTGGTTTCAATCAGCGGCGATAAGCTGTTGGGCGGGCCCCAGGCCGGAATTTTGATCGGCAAAAGGGATAAAATCAAGCAAATTCGGGAAAATCCATTGTATCGGGCTTTTCGTCCGGATAAGCTGACCTTGGCCGCGTTGTCCGCCACTTTGTTGCTATACCGGCAGGGGCAAGGGTCGCAGATTCCCCTGATCGGTATGCTCACCGCCGGAGAGGAGCAGCTTGCGGCATCCTGCGCTGCCTTAAGCCGCCTGTTGGAGGGTTGTCCCGGCTTGCAATGGCGGCAAACGAAAACTCGCGGCGAGATAGGCGGCGGCAGTTTACCAGGTGTACTTTTGGAAGGCTATGGCTTGCAGCTGCGGCATGATCGGCTAAGTGCTGCCGGACTGGGACAGGCGCTGCGCCGTTGCCAGCCCCCGGTGATGGGGTATATTCACAAGGATTGGCTTACCTTGGATTTGCGCACGGTATCTGTCGGGGAAATTGCCCTGATCGGTCAGGCATTGCAGGGTATTTGCAGGGAGGAAACACTTTGAAGCATATCGTTATCGGCGTAGCCGGACATGTAGATCATGGCAAAACCATGCTGACAAAAGCGTTGACCGGCATCGATACCGATCGGTTGCCGGAGGAAAAAAGACGGGGCCTGACCATTGAGCCGGGCTTTGCTTCTTTTGGCTTAACCGCAGAGGTTACTGCGGATCTGATTGATGTGCCTGGGCATGAGCGGTTTATCAAAAATATGCTGGCCGGTGTAGCTGGTGTGGATATGGCGTTGCTGGTGGTGGCGGCGGACGAAGGCGTGATGCCCCAAACCCGGGAGCATTTGGATATTTTGCGGCTGCTGGGTGTGGAAAAAGCGGTGATCGCCCTGACCAAAGCAGATCTGGCCGAAGCCGCCCAGCTGCAGACCGCAAAAGAACAGATCACCGGGCTTTTGCGGCAAACGCCCATGCAGGGCGCGCCAGTTGTGACAGTTTCCGCTGTGAGCGGGATGGGGCTTGCCGCCTTGCGGCAGGCTTTGGCGGAGCAGGCCGCGCTATGTGAACCCCGGCGGGAGGATGGCTTGCCCCGGTTGCCGGTGGATCGGTTGTTCAGCAAGGCTGGTTTTGGGCTGATCGCCACAGGTACCTTATTTTCCGGGCAGATCAACCTTGGTGACGAGCTGCAATGTCAGCCGGAGGGCAGTTGCTATCGGGTGCGTGGGCTGCAAATTCATGGGCAACCGGTGGAGCAGGCCGGGGCGGGACAGCGGGTGGCCGTCAACCTGGCCGGTGCGGAAAAAGAACAGCTGCAGCGGGGTTGCTGGCTGGCGGCGCCCGGTTTCTTGCGGGGCAGCTTGCAGCCAGTGGTGACGATTATCCTAACGGAGGACGCGCCACTGCTGAAGCAGCGCAGCCGTTTGCGGATCCATCATGGCGCGGCAGAGGTATTGGGGCGGGCGTTGCTCCTTGACGATCAGTTGGCGGCGGGGCATAGCGCCACCGCCCAGCTTTTGCTGGAGCAGCCCCTTTTTCCGCTGGCCGGGGATATTTTGATTTTGCGCAGCTACTCTCCGCCCCGCACGATTGGCCGGGCTGTGGTGGAGCAGGTTTGGGCGGAAAAGCGCAAAAGAAAACTGGCGATCGTTGCAGCCGGAGCTGCTTCCCAAACGGTGGGTGGCCGTTTAGTAGCGGCGCTGATGGGTGGCGATCTGTTTCGTTCTACAGAGCAATTGGCGCAAGAATTGCAGTTGCTCCCGGTACAATGCCAGCCGGAGCTGGATGGATTGTTGCTGGCCGATCAATTGCTGCTGCTTTCTCTGGGAAACGTGGGTTATTATGGTTTACGGCAACGGGCGGAGGAACTGGCGCAGCAAAGCGTGATATTTTGCCGGGAGTATCATCGCCGTTATCCTTTGCGCAGGGGGATCAGCCGGGCGGAGCTGCTGGCGGCATTATCCCAGCCGATGGAAGCGCGGCTGTTCAAGGCTTTGCTGCAGCAGTGGCAGGAGCAGGGGATTTTGGATTGCCGTCAGGGCTGGGTAGCCATGGCAGGTTTTGTGCCGGAGCCGGATTTGGGGCAAAAGCAGCTTTTGGCGGGATTGCTTGCCCGGTTGCTGGCGGCGGGATGTGTGCCCCAATCTTGGGATTGCCTGTGTGGGGAGGAGAAAATCAGCGGCGAGCAAGGGAAGGAGCTGCTGCTGTGGTTGGACGATCAGGGAAAGCTGCTAAGGCTTGCCGAGGGCATGGTGGTTGCCGCCCAGCCGGTGCTGCAGGCATTAGAGCAAATTCGACAAAAAACTTGTCAACAGGGCTTTACTTTGGCACAGGCCAGGGATATACTAGGAGGGAGCAGAAAGCAAGCTCTGCTGATTTTAGAATATGCAGATCAGCATAAGTTTACCGTGCGGCAGGGCGATTTGCGATGTTTTGTCGGCCAGAAAATGGCCGATTAAAGCCCCATTGTCGTTATTGTTATCATTCTGCGCCCAGCGTTTAGCCCGGCGCAACGATGGAAACGGATTTGGCCTGGTGGCCGACGCGGACTTCAAATCCGGCGTGAGGCGGCGCCCCCGCCTTAGGTGGGTTCGATTCCCACACGTTCCCGCCAATAGCTCCAGTAAACATGGCTGGAGCTTTTTCATTGCAATAATCGTGGAAATTAAATAGCTTCGCCTTGTTGCTGGAGTTACCACGTTACGCTTGTGCCAAAACGCAGCCCACAAAATGCCGTTGTTTTAACGGATTGTTGCAGGCTGCGTTTTGCTACTATTGCTTCCATTGCATTACATTAAAATGATATAGCCGCCGTAAATATAGCCTTTTATTCCTTCGTAGTTTACTCCATACCAATCTCCTTCTACAGAGGTGACCAATAATTGGGCGCCGTTAGGCGCTACGCCGACAATGTTCCCAGAGAAGGAAGGGGTTTCCCGGATATTGACCGCAAAGCCGGCGGTGGTGACGGTGCCCAGCCGATATAGACCGGGGGCAACAAAGGGGATGCCAAAATAGGTGGTCAAGCCTAATACCAGAGCGCTGGCAATAGAATTAATGTTGTTTTCGATCCACTGGGCGTCTTCATAGTTGTCATGAAAGGCAATTTCCACCAGCAC
>CAYOVS010000109.1:0-6255 GCA_964407445.1 uncultured Peptococcaceae bacterium | reverse complement strand
CACCCAGGAGCATTGATCCCGGATATTGGCCATGGCCAGCAGATAGGGATTTAGCCCGGCCTTGGCCAACACACCCCGGAACAGGGGCTCGTGGGTGCGGGGGGTGCAGGAGGCGATCACCACCCGGTTCAGGCGATGCTCCTGAATCTGCTCCAAAATCTGCTTTTGCGCATCCACCGAGCAGCTATAGACCAAATCGGTCACATGCGCCACTAAGGGCAGCAGGCGGGTTTGGGCGCAGACCTGAGCCACATCCACATAAGCGGCAATATTTAAGCCGCAATGACAAACAAAGACGCCGATCCGCACCGGCTCCCGGGAAACATCCCGCCATACCACCGCCGGTTCCGGAGGAAAATAGGCCGCCAAAGCAGCAGGCTCGGCTGGCGCCTGCCCCGCAAACACAGCGGCAGCAGCAGCGGCGGCGCTGGCCTCGGTAACGGTTTCGGGAATATCCTTGGGGCCAGCGGCAGCGCCGCAGGCCAGCACGCCCCGGCGAGAGGTTGCAGGCGCGGCAAAGCTGTCGCAGGCGATAAACCCGGAAACCCCGGTGCGCACGCCCAGCTTTTGGCAAAGCGCCGTTACCCCGGCACTGGCACGAAAACCGGTGGAAAGCACCACCAGATCATAGCAAGCCTGATCAAAAACACCATCCTCACCGCAATACTCCAGCAGCATGCCACCGTCCTCCCGACGGGTAATCGCCGCCACCTTGCCCCGACGCAGATTGATCCCATATTTATTTTGGCCGTTTTCCACATATTTATCAAAATCCTTGCCCTGGGCGCGCAGATCCATATAGTAAATATCAATGGCTTCTACCGAAGGCAAGTGTTCTTTGGTGATTTGCGCTTCCTTGACTGCGTACATACAGCAAACAGAAGAACAATATTCGGCATGGCAGGAATGATCTCGGGAACCCACACATTGCAAAAAAGCGATGCGCCGGGGCGTTTTGCCGCCATCCGGGCACTGTACATGGCCGCCAAAGGGGCCGGAAGCGGATAAAATCCGCTCGTATTCCAAACCGGTGACCACATTGCCATATTGCCGGTAATGCAGCTCCGGGGGGATCTCCTCGTTCAAGTCGTAGCCGGGACAAAGAATCACCGCCGCTACCTGCAGCTCCAGCAATTGCTCCTGCTGCGTTTGGTCGATTGCACCAGTTTGGCAGGCCTTTTCGCAGCGACGGCAATGGATGCAGGCTTGCGGGTCGATGACCACCTTATTGGGAGCAGCCTGGGCATAGGGCTTGTAAATAGCCTTGCGCAAGCTAAGCCCCAGATCGTATTCGTTGGGTCTTTCCACCGGGCATACTTGGGTGCAGACGCCGCAGCCGGTGCAGCTTTCCTGCCGGATATAACGGGGCTGCAGCTTGAGCACCGCCGTAAAATCCGGCGCTTGTCCCCAAAGCGCCGTCAACTCCGCCAAGGTGAAGGTATGCACCAGAGGATGGTTAAAGGTATCGGTAACCTTGGGCGCCAAAATGCAGGCGGAGCAGTCATTGGTAGGAAAGGTTTTGTCCAGTTGCGCCATCCGGCCGCCGATTGCGGGAGAACGCTCCGCCAAATACACCGGCACGCCCATTTCCGCCAAATCATAGGCGGCCTGAATGCCGCCTACGCCGCCGCCAACCACCAAAACCGGTTTTTTCTCTAGCTGGGTCATGTTATATCCTCGCACAAATTATTTGATTCCCATTTCCGCCAGCATTTCCTTGATTCTATCCTGCCGCTCCAGCATCATCGAATCATCCACCTTATAGATCATCTCCAAGGTTTCCGGCGGCACCGCCCCTGTATCCAGCGCCAACTGGCGCAGGCAGGCGATCACATCGGCGGGACGAGCGTCCTGAGGGCAGCGGGCATTGCAGTTATGGCACTGGACGCACTGCCAAATCTCTTTTCCGGTCAGCAAGGCCCCCTCGCCGCCCAGTAAGACCAGACGCATGATCCCAGCCGGACTAAATGCCCCATCCAAACGACTTACCGGACAACTGGCGGTACAGGTGCCACATAAAAAGCAGGCGTTGATCTGCTCCCCGCCGGGCAAAGCGGCGATCTGATTTTTAAAGCCAAGATCACATTTCATCGTCATTCTCCTCCTTCACCTGGGGGCGAGGCAATAGCTCCACGCCGCCGATCAGCACCGGCAGCACCGTTTGCCAGCCCACGGCGATCACATGCACGCCGCTGACGCCTTCCACCTGTTTGAGCTGGCCGATCAGCTCCAAAGCCACCTTGAGCCCTTCGGCCTGGGCATATTCTGCCTGGCGCATCCGCTCCAGCAGCTTTTCCGGCACGTCAATGCCGGGCACCCGGTTGGTCATTTCCATGGAGCGCACCGATTTATTGACCATCACCCCCACCAGAATATGCGCCT
The DNA here is from genome assembly GCA_964407445.1 of uncultured Peptococcaceae bacterium. Lineage (GTDB taxonomy): Bacteria > Bacillota > Dehalobacteriia > UBA4068 > UBA4068 > JAILCQ01. Next base: position 3,873 of record CAYOVS010000109.1, on the reverse strand, counting down.
GCTCATGCAACCCCAGCTTGCGCACGCCCTTCATCCACTCCGCAAAACGATCCACATCGTAGATGGTCTGGGTTTGAATAAACTGCGCTCCGGCGGCAATCTTTTTTTGCAACCGGATCATTTGCAGCTCCGGCGGATCGGCAAAGGGGCTGGCGGTAGCGCCTAAAAAAAATTTAGGCGGCGCTTTGGTCTCCTTGCCGCTGAGAAAGCGGCTTTCTTGCTTTAAGCGGTTCATGGTCTGCAATAATTGGATGGAATCCAAATCGTATACATTTTTGGCCTGAGGATCGTTGCCAAAGCTTTGATGATCCCCGGACAGGCAGAGCAAATTGCGCAACCCCATCGCCCAAGCGCCCAGCAAATCGCTTTGCATGGCAATCCGGTTCCGATCCCGGCAGGTCATCTGGATGATCGGCTCCACCCCGGCCTGCGCGGCAAAGGTAGCAGAGGCAATCGAAGACATCCGCATCACCGCAGAAGGATTGTCGGTGATATTGACCGCATCCACATAGCCCCGCATGGTGCGAGCTTTTTCCAGCACCAACTGGCCATCCCCGCCCATGGGCGGTGTGATTTCGGCAGTGACCGTAAACTGTCCCTGCTCCAAAAGTCTTTGTAATCTGCTTTTCTCACTCATCGGCGTCCTCCAATGTTAGCGCGGGACGATGCAGCCGCCGGGGTCCGCCGTCCCGGGCGCTGCTCCAATCCCGGGGAGGCTGGATCCGGTAGAGATTTTCCAGCTTATTTTGGCGTTTGAGCCTGTCGTAGATCAACTGCCAGGCGCAATCCGTTTCCGGGTTGATCTCGCAATGCCCGCCGGAGCTGCCGCCGCAGGGCCCGTTAAAATTGCTTTTAGCACAGCGGGAAACAGGACAAATGCCGCCGGTTTTATCCAGCAGACAATTGCCGCAGCCCTGACACATTTCCGTCCAATCCCCCAGCGCCCGATTGACGCCGATAAACGAGGTGTTGAGCCCGGGCAGCACCGGCAGATCCGGCCAACGCTCGGCCATGAACTGCACTCCCGCGCCGCAACCCAAAGAAACGATGGCCTCCACACCTGCCACAGCATCCTCCAGCTCCGCCAAAAACTCCATATCGCATTGCCGCACCGGATGGGCCAAATCGCAGCGGATGCCGGTCAGCCGCAGCTTGGCGGCAAGCTCCTCTGCCTGGGCTTCGCCGCCGGAAAAGCAAACCGTCACACAGGTGCCGCAGGAAGCAAGCAAAATATGCCGATACCCAGCCAGATTTTCCAACAGCTCCGCCAAGGGTTTTTGCGAACCAACGATCATAGCTGCACCTCCTCTTCCCCTTGCGTCTGCTCCCTCAAGGCGGCTGCAACCGCCGCCGCCAAAGGCAGGGATGCGGCCTGCGCCAGCTCTATCACTTGCAGCCGCTGCCGCTCCACACCCAGCAGAGAAAATTCCTCCTGCAAAAGCTTTGCGGTAGCACAGACTCGACGGTTGCCGTCATAATGGCGGCAGGCTTGCCGGTTGCAAATCGCCACCAGCACCCGGTCATGGGCGGCCAGCGCTTCCGTCAGCAGCTTTTGATTCAGCTCGCCGCCGCAATGCAGCAGCACCAGCTCCAGCTGCTCCTTTTGTTCCGCCAGCTCCATCGCCATTTGGGCGGCGGCGTTTTCGCAAACCAGCAGCAACAGACGCTCCCCTCGGGAGGGCAGCGCCGCTTCCCGCTCCCCACCCTGATCCCGCAGGCTGATGGCGCCACCGGGGCAAAGTGCGGCGCAAAGTCCGCAACCGCTGCACAAGGTAACGTCTATGGTCATGCGCCGCTCCCCAACAGCAGCAACCGGCGCACCGTGGGGACAGGCGCGCATACAGCTATAGCAAAACGCGCACTGGGCGGCTTCCACCACCGCCACTTGCGCCTGCCCCGGCTGGGGCAGGCTTTGCAGCGCGTTGGCTGCTCTTGCCAATACCTGTGCTGCTTGATCATCCGTGGTCAACAGCAGCTCATCCAGCAGCCAAACATTGCGGCGGCTGGTCATCCCTGCCAACTGAAACCAGCGGCCACCGGTGCTGCGATCCTCTCGCAATCCCCAAGCCTGCGCCAGCGCCGCCGTTTGGGGCTGCCACGCCGCTTGACAGGAAACCAGCAGATCCACAGAAAACCGATAGTCGATCCCCGCCGCCCAAAAGGTCAGCACCATGCCGTCCGCCTGCTCGTCTACGGCCACCTCATCGTATTTGACAAAGGTGACCCCGGCCAGCCGCGCTTGCCGATACAGCGCCTCGCCACCGGCAAAGCCGATACGCATACTTTTGGCCGCCACAGCGATTTGCCAGCCCTGCACCCGCCCTTTGCGATCCGCCAAACGAACCGCCCGGCTTTGTTCTGCCAGCCATAAGGCTCGGCGCAGCGCCAAAGAAGTCAACCGGGGGCCGGCCTCCCGCTCCTCATCCAGCAAAAGAAAAATCGTGCCGCCATCCCGCACCTGACGCAGCCGCGCCAAAGCCTGCTCGTCCTCCTCCAAAAAAGGATCGGTCACAAAGCCGGAAAGCAGCACCGCCGCTTGTGCCATAGCTGGCATCGTCCCAGCATCTGCCCTAGACCGCACCTGCCAGCCCGCCGCGGCAAAAATCTGCTCCGCCAAGGAACGATAGCGGCTTTCACCTGCTAAAAAAAGTTCAGGCATACCCACAGCCCCCTTTCCCCATACCCAGCAAGGTCAGGGCGGCTGCGTCCGCATCCGCCAGCGTTTCGGTGATCGTCATCGGCCCCTTTACCGTACCGGCTAGAACGATCCCGGCGGAAGCTCCCGCCGCCAGCGGAGCCAAAAAGCCGTCCCCATCCTCCTGCAAATCGCAGAGCTCCGCCAAAAGCCGATTATCCGGATTGGGACGAAAACCGCTGGCCAGGAAAAGATAATCCAGACGCGTTCGATCAGCAGCCTTGCCGCTATGCCAACGCAGACAGGGATAGCCCTGCTCTAACCAAACCTCCCCTACCCGGCAACGAATCAGCTCAATGCCCAGATCCAGCAGCTCTTGCCGGTAGCAATCCGGTTTGACGCCCTGGATATCCATATAAAAGAGCATGATCTCCGCATGGGGATAATAGTGGCGGAACAGCTTGGCCGCCCGGGTGGTATAGGAACAGCAGACCCGGGAGCAAAAGCCCGCCTCATGGCTGGGATTGCGTGAGCCAAAGCACAACAAAAAGCCCAGATTTTGGGGGGTTTCCGGCAAAAGCTGTTCTGCGGTACGCCCACGCAACAGCTCTTCCAGCTGCGCACCGTAAACGATGCGTTGTGAGGCGGGGAGCAAAATGTTACCGCTTTCCCCCTGGGGCAAATGGGCAAAACCGCTGGCCAGCACCACCTGGCTGCAAGCTAGCGTACAAAGCTGCCCCTCCCGGGAAATCAGGGCGCTAAAGCCATCCCCCTGCCGGTACAGATCCCGCAGGGTGCTGCCAAACCAAACCTGCACCCCCGGCAAAAGCAAGGTGGCCGCTGCAAGGTTGTTGACGGCACATAAGCCGCATTGACTGCATTCCGTCCCGGCCTTGCAGCCGTAAACAGCCGTTTTCCCGCCCAGAGCCGTCGTTTTTTCCACAAGGATCGCTGGGATTCCTGCCTGCGACAAGCGTTGTGCCACACGACAGCCGGCAATCCCGCCGCCCAAAATCAAAACAGGTTCCATAATCGCCTTTCCGCCTTTTGGCGCTATCAAACAAGCGTTGCAATTAGATTGTTATTATATATGTAGAGCGTTAACAAAACATCAAAAACCAAATTTGATACAAAAGGGAAATGGGCACAAACCCTCTAACATAAAGATACCGCCTATGCGGCGCTTATTATTATAATTATTTTATATTTTTTTATGATAATTTGCGATGTTTTATATT
>CAYOVS010000108.1:0-6271 GCA_964407445.1 uncultured Peptococcaceae bacterium | reverse complement strand
CATTTGAAATCCACCAAATTGCTGTTGAGCATTTTGCCGGTTTTTTTGTCGATAACGGTTTCTTCATGAATGGCTGTATCAATACCGCAAGCGCCCAATCCGCCATGAAGCTGCATGGCGCAAGAAATGGGATCAATGATTTGCCCCACATCCGTGGCTTCCAGCACCTTGACCAACTCTACCATTCCGGTATCTAAATCCACTTCCACCTCGACAAAGGCGGCCATAAAGCAAGGCTTGGAGAAATCCTCATGAAATTCTCCATGGCCGGTGATCGTTCCCAGAGGGCCCAAAACCGCAATCCAAGGCATTGTCGCCTCAGGATGGCCGATAATGGAAATCATACCGTTGGCGGTTTCCAGCATTTCTACAGGTACGGCAAAGATTTTTGCTGCGCCGGCCAACAGCTCCGCCTTGGCCTGGGCGCAGGCTTCGCCCAACATTTTACCCAGAACATAGGTGCCCCGGGAACCGGCCAAACCCCAGTCATACGGATTGCACTGGCTGTCCGGTATGGTAATGGAAACCTTTTCCGGCGGCAATCCCAAGGCTTCCGCCACAAATTTAATCGCTGCGGAGCGCTGCCCCATCCCGGATTCGGCCACGCAGTAATTGATGCTTGCGGTACCCCAACCTTCCAGTTTAACAAGAGCCTCGCCGTGGTGCATGCCGGAATCGCAAGAGCCATGAACGCTCATACCTACGCCTCGTGCTTTGTTGCCCTGCACCGCAGTGGGCTGCAGCCAGCCGCGCCATTTATTTTTCCAGTCAAAACGCGCGGCCCCATCATCAATTACATGCTTATAATCCAGTATTTGATTCGTCCACCATTTGCCCTCTACCCAATAATAGCCGTCTCCCAGCTCATTGAAATTCTTTTTGAAAAACTCTACCGGATCCATATCCAGTTTCTGCATCCCCTGCGCAAGAATGGGGATCAAAGCCGCATACGCTTCCTGACCGCCAAAGCCGCGAATACCGCCGGAACGGCAGCGATTGGTGGTAATAAGATGCGGTTGAAAATTCCAATGCTTGCACTTATTGAGCATCAGCATGGTACGGCCGCAGCCATTGGCGATTTGTCCGTTGCCAAAATCGGAATGGGAACCCGTTCCCACCAGCCATTCCGCATCCAAAGCGTGTACGATCCCATCGTTCATAAAACCGACCTTGGCGTGCATCCGGCTACCCAAACGCAACAAAAATGTGGCCAAATGTTCCTCCTTGTTGTCCGCCACTTTGACCGGGCGTCCGGTCACCCGGGATAATGCCGCAGCAAACAGCATTTCCATTGGCACGGTATTTTTGCTGCCATAGCTGCCGCCCACCGCAGAGGAAACCACGCGTACTGTGGTATCGGGTATTGCCAGCTGCCCAATCATCCGCTGTACGTTGGGGCTCTGACAGCTGCCCATGACCTGTAGACTATGGGGGCCATCCCACCAGCAGATGATAGCCGGATTTTCCGGCGGCAAGGGATTGGATATGGTTTCATAGCTCACGGTATCCTCTATGATGAAATCCGATTCCGCCAAACCATCCTCAATATCGCCCATTACTACTTCTTGCAGAGCATTTGGCCCAAAAGGAGGACAACCCCGCTCCACAACATTATGGGGGAACTGCGTATGTAACTGCGGCGCGTTATCGGCTCGCGCTTCTGCCACATCCAAAACAAGCGGCAGCACTTCATATTCCACATCAATCAGATCCAGCGCCTCCCCGGCTATCTCCGGCGTTAGCGCAGCTACCAAAGCCACCGCATCGCCGACAAAGGTCAGATGGTCGCTCATGATCCGTTTATGTGCTGGCATACCGGTGATCCAATCCGGGCAAGTTTGATAGGTAAGCACTGCTTTTACGCCCGGCAAGGCCTGCGCCTTGCACACGTCGATGCTCTTAATCAGCGCATTGGCATAGGGACTGCGCAACACCCGGCAATGGAGCATATCCGGCAGGCTATAATCGTCGGCATATTTTGCCCGACCGCTGACAATATCCCGCGCTTCCAAACGCGGTGTTGGTTTACCGATAAAGCGATACTCTTGCGTCATATCACTTTCCCCCTTCCGCGGCCTGCTTGACGGCCTTGATTACCTGATAATGGCTGATACAACGGCAATAATTACCAGCCAGCGCTTCCTTTATTTCTGTTTCCGTAGGCTGGGGGTTATGATTCAGCAATGCCGTGCTGCTCATGATAATGCCAGGCGTACAATACCCGCATTGAAAGGCGGAATTATCAATAAAAGCCTGCTGCAATGGAGTCAACTCTCCGTTTGCACGGTTTTCCAGCCCCTCAATGGTGGTAATCTCCAATCCCTCACATTCCACAGCCAGCACGGAGCAGGACGGAACCGCTTCGCCATTTATGATAACAGTGCAGCAGCCGCAAGCGCCGTCATCGCAGGAGATTTTTGTTCCCAGCAAGCCCAGCTTTTCTCTTAGCACCTGCGCCAATGTATCGGATGGACGAATTTGCCCCATTTGCCTGCCAACGCTATAGCAATAGTTATCGCCGTTGACGGTCAGCGTCAGTTTGGTTTTCTCGACGACCATACTCATTTGCCTCCTTTATTCTTGGCGTTAAGAGCGCCGAACAATTTTTCCTCCGTGATGGGGATGGAATTGAAGCGGCAGCCCGTAGCATTGTAAACCGCGCTGGCAATAGCGGCGGCACTGGGCACAAGACCGCATTCGCCAACACCCTTGGCGCCAAAGGGGCCGCTGGGCTCTTGGCTTTCCACCAGAATAACTTCAATCTCCGGCATTTCCTCTATCGTGGGCAGATAATATTTATGGAAGCTGTCCTGCGCCTGACGGCCTTGCCCGTCATAGCGGATCTCCTCCGATAAAGCATAGCCGATCCCCTGCATCACCGCGCCTTGCACCTGTCCTTCTACAATTTGCGGATTGATTGCCCGCCCCACATCATGGGCGGCAACAAATTTGATCACTTCTGTTTGCCCTGTAGTCAAATCCACTTCGACTTCGACAAAATGAGCCTGAAAGGGCGGCGCGTTAAAGGGAATGGTCTGCCCCATCGCCACAAATTGCTTATTGGCGCGATGGGCATGATGTGCCACCTGGGCTAAAGTCATTTTCCCGCCCGGATGGCTGAGCACCCCGTTGCGGATGCCGATATTTTCTGGCGGGCAGGCCATTAGCTGCCCTGCGTAGGCCAGCAGCTGCGCCTTTAGGTTGGCGGCAGCGGAGCAAACGGCGGTGCCGGCGCAATACAAGGTGCGGCTGGCATGGGAGCCGATATCATAGCCGCTGGAAGCGGTATCGCCAAAGCTGATGGCAACGCTTTCAAAGGGAGCGCCCACACCTTCCGCCGCCAACTGGCACAAGGTGGTGCTGATACCTTGGCCGATTTCAGGCACGCCCACAGACAAATTCAGCGAGCCATCCTCCTGCATCGCCAGATAAGCATTGTCAAATTCTACGGCAAAGGGCCAGGAATTAGACAGATAAGCGCCGGCAGCCATACCAATACCCCGAACCTTGTTATTGACCGGCTTTTTCAAGTCGTAGCGACGCTGCCAATCGATCGCCTTGGCCCCCTTTTCAATACACTCGGCCAAACCGGTGCTGGCACAGGGGTACGGCGCGATCCAGGCATCATAGGGGCGGATAATGTTTTTCAACCGCAGCTCGATGCTATCCATAGACAGTGCTTCGGCCAGCTTATCCACAGCGCCTTCAACGGCAAAATTGCCTTGCGGACTACCAAAGCCCCGCATCGCCCCGGCGGGCGTAGTATTGGTATAAACACAAGCACCGTCGTAGAAAATATGAGGGATACGATAAATTGAGGTGCAAGTCACGCCCAGAACCGCCGTAACGTCAGGACCGGCGTTCGCATACGCGCCGGTATTCAGCACGGCGCTTACCAGCAGCGCGGTAAAAGTACCGTCCGCCTTAGCTCCCAACTTAACCGTAATATAGCCGCCATGACGCGTGGTGGAAGCAATGAAATCCTCATGCCGGTCATAAACGATCTTTACCGGCTGTCCGGCCAGCTTGGACAGGGCGATCGCCAATAACTCCGTTTTGGCGCTCATGCCTACATGAGAACCAAAAGCACCGCCCACATAAGGGGAATTTTGCACCCTGACTTTGCTGGCGGAAACGCCGAAAATTTTAGCGATGGCGTTTTTCAGCGGATGGGGACTTTGGGTAGTTGACCAAACATCAATGCGCCCGCCTGCGCTATAGCTGGCCAACGCAGCCTGGGTCTCCAATTGGGCGTGCTTGACCACCGGCAGCTTGAAGTGTTCCTCGATAACAATATCGCTTTCCGCGAAGCCTTGCTTGATATCGCCCAGGGGCATCTTGGCAATACCGCAGAGATTTTTTGCCAAAAAGCAGGGATGTATTGCCGGCGCTTCCGGCCCCATGGCTTGCAGCGGGTCAAATACCGTGGGCAACAGCTGATATTCCACCTTAATGAGCTTGATGGCCTCCTTGGCGATTGCTTCATTGATTGCCGCCACAGCCGCAACCTCGTCGCCCACATAGCGTACGGTATCGGAGAAAATCGTTTCGTCATTTACCGGCACCGCCGGTGGGTTGGCTTCGGAAAGGGAACTATTATAGGGCACCTGCGAGGTATTTTTGTAGGTAGCCACCGCTTTTACGCCCGGTAAGGCTTCCGCGGCGGTGGTATCAATGGAAATGATTTTCGCATGAGGATGCGGGCTGCGCAAAACCTTGGCACAAAGCATATTCGGCAAAGACATATCCACCGTAAAGATCGCGGTTCCCGTAACTTTTTCCGCTGCGTCGATTCTAACCACCGACTTCCCAACTACTTGCAATTTCGGCATTATTTTTCACCCCCCATGGCGAGAATCATTTCCGCCGCTTTTTCTATTGCCTGTTCAATTTTGACATAGCCAGTACAACGGCAAATATTGCCGGCCAAAGCCTTTTTTATCTGCTCTTTGTCCGGCTGCGGTTCCTTATCCAGCAGCGCTTTGGCACTCATGATCATGCCGGGTGTGCAAAAGCCGCATTGCACCGCGCCTTCGCTGATAAAGGTCTTTTGCAGCGGATGCAATTCCCCGCCGATGGATAAGCCCTCAATGGTTTCCACTGCACAGCCGGTCACAGAAGCAGCAGCCACTAGGCACGAATTGACTGCTTTGCCGTCGATAATCACGGTGCAAGCGCCACATTCCCCTGCGCCGCAACCTTTTTTCACACCCAAGAGCCCTAATTTATCTCGAAGCACGTCCGCCAGTAAATCATCGGGACTGATTTCAATTTCTGTGGTCTGCCCATTGAGTTGAAACTTTAGCATCATCTCATTCACTTCGCGTCACCCCCGTTAAACGCTTTGCTGTCGGCGTAAGCGCCATACAGCGCCTTGGAGACCAAAGCCGGTAGAACCGCCATACGATATTCTCTGGAACCGCGCACAATGCTGTCACGCGGCTGTGCAACCTCCAATGCCAATTGCGCCGCCTCGTTGAAAATCATTGCCAAGGGAGCCTTGCCAACAAGAAAACTTTCCGCCGCTTCCGCTCGAACCGGATTCGACCCTACCGGCGCCATAACAATGCGCGCCTCCTGGATTTTATTGTCTTCCACAGCCAAAAACGCCGCTACGTTGAGCATCGGCAAAGCCAATGCCTTCCGCTGCTGCAAGCGCACAAAAGCACTGCCCTGACCAGCGGTTTTCTTTTTCAATACAAAGGAAACCAAAAGCGTGGAGCTGCTGTCCACAGCGCTTTTGCCCACCCCGGCGTAAAGCTGGCACAAAAGCAATTCCCTTTTGCCACGGTCGTCCAGCAACACGGCTTTGGCATCCAATGCAGCCAACGCAACGGCGCTGTCCGCCGCCGGTTGCGCATTGATGACATTCCCTCCAACAGTGCTGCAATTGCGGATTTGATAGGAGCCCACCGCGCCGGAGGCCGCCGCCAAAGCAGACGCAAACTGTTGTAGCAAGGCCGACTCCGCCAGCTGATTATGGGTAGCAGCCGCGCCAATGACGATATCCTGCCCTTTCTCCTCAATACCCTGTAATTCAACTATTTTAGAAATATCGACAATGTATTCCGGGGCCAGCTTGCCACTTTGTAAATCCAGCAGCATATCCGTACCCCCTGCCATAATCCGAGACTTTCCCGCATGTTTTTTCAACAAACTTATAGCTTCTTCTGCGGTTTTTGCCACATAGTATCCTTTCACGATATTCTACTCCCCCTTTCATTGGTTTTACTTGGCAAAGCAATTTCTTGCTCAGTAAAATTGTACTCTA
>CAYOVS010000107.1:0-6315 GCA_964407445.1 uncultured Peptococcaceae bacterium | reverse complement strand
CCGCGCCCCAAAATCTGCGTGGCCGTCTATCGGCACTTCTTTTCGCTCTCTGGTTGAGGGAGTGGGCGGCGGCTATCATGCAAGCTGGCTGCACCCATCTTACCTCCGCGAAAATAAGCACCGCCATCCGCCCTTCCGTCTCCCGCGCTGCTCGTTCACGTATCAGTGGCATACGCTCGCTCACATCGCAGGAGCCGGGCGGGCGTCTATCGGCACTTCTTTTCGCTCTCTGGTTGAGGGAGTGGGCGGCGGCTATCATGCAAGCTGGCTGCACCCATCTTACCTCCGCGAAAATAAGCACCGCCATCCGCCCTTCCGTCTCCCGCGCTGCTCGTTCACGTATCAGTGGCATACGCTCGCTCACATCGCAGGAGCCGGGCGGGCGTCTATCGGCACTTCTTTTCGCTCTCTGGTTCACTTTCTTTGCGGCGGCTATCTTACGGGCGGGTTTGCATACTTGGGTGCGGATACGGGCGGCGTTCTAGGCGGGCTGGGTGCGGGTTGGCCGCATCGCGTTGCTGGCTGGCCTTTACACGCTGGCTATTTTTGGGCTTGGTGCAGGGCTTTTTCTACGGCGTTGAGGATATTTTCGTAGCCGGTGCAGCGGCAGAGGTGGCCGGAGATCAGGCGGCGCAGCTCCTCTCTGGTATAGCTTTGGCCGCTGCCCACGATTTCCACGGCGGTCATAATCAGGCCGGGGGTGCAAAAGCCGCATTGCACGGCGGCTTCGTCGATAAAGGCTTGCTGCACTGGGTGCAGTTCTCCTTTATTGCCCCGCAGTCCTTCTACGGTGAGGATGCTTTTTCCTGCCGCCCACAGGGTGGGATAGAGGCAGGAGTTGAGCGCTTTGCCGTCGATCAGCACGGTGCAGGCGCCGCATTCCCCCACCTGGCAGCCTTGTTTCACGCTGGTCAGTCCCAGACGGTTGCGCAGGGTGTCGGCCAAAGATTCCCGGATGTCTACGGAAAGCTCCCGTTCCATGCCGTTGATGGTAAAGCAGATGGTTTGGTTCATTGGGCGGTTCCTCCTTCCCCTCTTTGCCAGGCCTGGGTCAAGGCGCGCTTGGCCAGCTCTCCGGCGATTTGCAGCCGAAATTCTTTGGAAGCCCGCCAAGAATCCCGGGGGGTGATCTCCTGCCGTACCAAGGCGGCGATTTTTTCCTGCGCCTGCGCCAGACCATAGCCCAGCAGGGCTTTTTCCGCCTGCGGCAGGCGAATGGGGGTGGGCGCGGCTACGCCCAGGGCGATGCGCAGATCGACTAAGGCATTTTGCCGCACCTGCAATTGCACCCCACAGCCGATGGTGGCAATATCCATAGCTCGGCGCATGGAATACTTAAGGTAGCAGCCCTGATGCTGCAAATAGCTGCCTGGTGGGATCAAAATATCCGTCAGCAGCTCCCCCGGCTCCAGCGCCACCTTGCCCGGCCCGGTGTGAAACTGGCGCAGGGGCAGTTGGCGGCTGCCATGGGCGGTGGACAACACCAAAATCGCGTCCAAACACAGCAGCGCAGGGGCGGTATCGGCGGAGGTTGCCCCGTTGCACAGGTTGCCGCCTACGGTGCCCTGCGCCCGCAGCTGAGGGCCGCCCGCCTGCGCCGCACCTTCTGCCAGCACCGGCAGCTTTTCCCGGGTCAGCGGGTGATGCTCCAACTGGTCAAAGGTGGCCAGCGGGCCGATATGCAGCATACCGGTCTGGTCGGCAAAGAGCTTTTGCAGCTCCGGCAAAGCATGGATGCTCAGCAGGCGGCAGCCGGCCAGCCGACCTTCCCGCACCTTGATCAGCACATCCGTCCCCCCGGCGATCACCACCTGCGCCGGGTCTTGAGCCAGTGCTTCCAGAGCTTGGGGCAGGGTGGCCGGGCGGGCAAAAGCGGAAATATCATACATGGGCGTTGCCTCCTTCCAGCAAGCCGGCCTCCCGGAACAGGGCGATCAATTTTTGCGGTTCCAGGGGCAGGTCGTTTACCTTTACCCCGGTGGCGTGGAGCAGCGCATTGCGCAGCGCCGGCGCCATGCTTAGGGCAGGCGGTTCTCCCAGCGCCTTGTTGCCAAAGGGCCCGGTGGGGTCGTCGGTTTCCACAAACAGAGCGGTCAGGTCGGGGGTGTCTAAAGCGGTAGGCAGCTTGTAATCCAGCAGATTGCCGTTTTGCAGCCGTCCATCGGCGGCGTAGAGCAGCCTTTCGCTTAGGCCATAGCCCAAACTCATGCTCATGCCCCCATGCACCTGCGCCGCCGCCAGCGCCGGGTTGATCAGCCTGCCGCTGTCATGCACATTGATCGCCTGCACCACCTTGATCTGCCCCAAGGGCAAATCCACCTCAATTTCCGCAAAAGAGCAGCCAAAGGCGAAGGTGTTGTCCTTGCATTGATAGGTGGCCTCGGCGGTGAGATGCTGGCTGTTGCTGAGGCTGTAGAAGGTTTCCTGCGCCAGCTCCTCCAAAGAGATGACGATTTGCTCGCTGTGTTTTTCGATAATGGCTCGACCCCGGATCTGCAAGGCGTCCGCCGGAAAATCGGTAAGCGCGGCAGCGGCTTCCACCAGCTTGGCGGCAAACAGCCCGGCGGTTTTTTTCACCGCGCCGCCGGAAACGTAGGTTTGCCGGGAGGCATAAGCGCCGCTGTCAAAGGGCGCCACATCCGTATCCTGGTTGCTGACGATGTGGATATTGGCCATTTCCATGCCGGTAACTTCCGCCGCCATCTGGCAAAATACCGTATCCGCGCCCTGACCGATTTCGGTGGCGCCCATTTGCAGCTGGGCGCTGCCGTCCTGATTGAGCACCATCCGGGCGGCGGCGGTTTCCATAGAGATGGGGTAGACGCCGGTTTTGTAGCAAAAGAGCGCCATGCCCACGCCCCGGCGCAAAGGTCCGGTCTGATGGGTGTAGCTGCGCCGTTTCGTCTGCCAATCCAGCAGATCCGCGCCCTTGGCGATGCACTGGGCCAAGGCGCTGCTGTGACAGGTAATGCCGGTAAGCGGATCGGCAAAGCCTTGCTCCATAATATTTTTCAGTCGCAGCTGGATGGGATCCATCCCCAAGGCCAACGCCAGATCGTCCATATTGGCTTCGGTGGCAAAGGTTTCCTGAGGGATGCCATAGCCCCGCATGGCCCCGGCGGTGAGGGCGTTGGTGTATACGGTGACTGCCTCCTGCCGCAAGGCGCCCTCCTGCCGGTACATATCTCGGAAGGCGTTCACCCCGTTGGCTACGATACCGTGCCCGTGGGAGGCATACGCCCCCTGGTTGGAAACCGCGTTGTAGCTGCGGGCTACCAGCGTGCCGTCAGGCCGCGCCCAAGCTTCGATGGAGATGGCGATGGGATGCCGCACCCGGGTAGCGGCAAAAACCTCCTCCCGGGAAAGGGTTAGCCGGATTACCTTGCCCGGCAGCTGCTTGGCCAGCCAGCCATTGAGCGGCTCGGTCAGCACGTCCTGTTTGTTGCCAAAGCCGCCGCCGACGGTGGGCTTGATCACCCGTACCTTGCCCCAGGGCAGCCCCAGCGCCTGCCCCACCACCCGCCGGACAATGTGGGGGATCTGGGTAGAGCTGACGATCACCAGCTTATCTCCCTCCTGCCAGGCAAAGGAGGTGGCAGTTTCCATGTGACAATGCTGCACCGGCCCGGTGGTATAGTGCCCTGCGGCGCAGAGCAATCCCGGTTCGGAAGTGGCCTGCTGCCAGTCTCCCCAGTTGTATTCCTGCTTTTTGAGCAGATTACCGGGAAACTCCTCGTGAATATCCGCAGCTCCCGGCGCCAACGCCTGTTCCGGGGTGAGCGTTACCGGGTATTCCTCATAGTCCACTTGCAGCAGCTTGAGCGCCCTGTTGGCGGTCAGCTCATCTACGGCCACTACTACGGCAATATCATCCCCATAGCAGCGCACCCGTCGGTTGAGCAGCTGTCGGTCAGCAATATCTCGCCGCCCCGGATCGGTGGCCCAGGGATGCCCGGCGGTGCCAAAAACCTGCTCCGGCACGTCAAAGCAGGTGAAAACCGCCACCACTCCCGGCAGCGCGGCGGCTTTTTCGGTAGCGATCCGCCGCACTAGCCCGTTGGCAATGGTGCTATGCAAAATTTTGGCGTGTAAAGCATGGGTGGGACAAAGATCCTCGGTGTATTTTGCCGCCCCGGTCACTTTATCAAAAGCGTCTACCCGGGGATAGGCTTTGCCCACTGTGGTCATGGTCATAACGGCAGTCACCCCTTTTGTATTTTGTGATTGTTACAGGCGCGGGTGCAGTAAGAGCGCCGAGAGAATTGAATCCACCCGGCTATTATGAACTATACTATCATAAATATTTGGCTTTTTCCATCAAAACTTGTTGAGCTTCCTTATAAAACATTGTATACTTTAGCCAGAACGCGGGATGGTCTCAGGAGAGAAAAAATGAGAATAAAAATTATTTATAATCCAAATTCCGGCAGGAGGATAATCCAAAAAAATCTGGAACAAATCATCGGCAGGTTGTTGATGCAGGAAATTGCCACTTCTGTGGATGTGCATCGCACCCGGGGCGGCGATGACGCCACCCTTGCCGCGCAAGCGTTACAGCCCGGGGAGTATGATCTGCTGATCGGCTGCGGCGGCGATGGCACCATCAACCAGCTGGTCAATGGTCTGATGAAGGGGCGCTCGCAAATTCCCCTGGCCATGCTGCCCGCAGGCACGGTTAATGATTTTGCCTATAGTATGCGCTTGCCCACCGAGCCGGACAAATTTTGCGAGATGATCCAGACAGGGAAAGTGCAAATGGTAGATTTGGGACGAGCCAATGACAACTATTTTGTCAATGTGGCCGCTTTTGGCATGTTTACCGATGTGGCGCACAAAACCTCTGCCGATGATAAAAGCATTATGGGCAAGCTGGCCTATTATCTGCAAGGCATGCGGGAGGCGCAGGAGCTTTTTTCCAGCATCCCGGTGGAAATGCGCAGCGCGGAAAAAAATATCAACGGCAATTTTATGGTTTGCCTGATCAGCAATTCTCCCAGCGTTGGCAATATACGGCGGCTGATGAGCAAGGCCAAGGTGGACGACGGTCTGCTGGATGTGCTGCTGCTGAAAAGAAAGCAAATGCCCATCCAGACCAAGGATTTGGCCGCTCCTGCCGCTTTTTTGGAAAAGCTGGTTAGGGGCGAGCTGGAAAATGATCCGGGGTTGGTCTATTTTCAAACCGCGCAGGTAGATTTTCATACCAACGAACAGGTCAAGGCAGAGCTGGATCTGGACGGAGAGGCCTATGGCTTTTTGCCCGTGCATATAGAAGCGGTTCCTCAGGCGTTGCGCCTGCTGGTGCCCGCTATCGAGGAAGGAGAGGATTCTTTCTGGCTAAGCAATTATCCAAGAGTATTATAACCCTGTTGGCGGTGCTTTTACTCCCGGGACTTACAGGTTGTGCCGGGTCGGATCGCCATCTTTCTTTGGGCGCGCCGGAAGGGACGGCCTATTCTTATGCCGCTTGTCTGGCACAGCAACTGAGCCAAAGCCAAAACAGCATCGTGGTGGATGTGGTGCAGGCGGCGGATGATACGCAATGCTTGGAGCAGCTGGATCAAGGCCAGATGCAGCTGGCGGTGGTGCAAAGCGATCTGCTCAACTACGCGTATACCGGCACCGAGCTGTGGCAGGGGCAAAAAACCTTGCGCCATGTGGCGGCGCTGGCTTCCTTGTATCCGCTGCCTTGCCTGGCGGTGGTAGACGCTTCTCTGGGTGTGGACAGCCTGTCGGCTGCGGCGGGGCTGCGGCTTTCTTTGGGCAAGGGGGTGCAAAGCATTACCTCTCTGCGCCTGCTGGCTGCCTGCGGGCTGGACGAAGAGGCCATTGTGGCCAGCTACGAGGATACGGAAACTGCCTGCGCCCAGATGCTGGCAGGGGAGTTGGATGGGTTTTTCTTCACCGGGCCTCTGCCGGAAGCGGCGGTGCTGGCTTTGCACCGGGATAAGCCCCTGACCCTACTTTCTTTGGGACAACAGGCATTAACCGCCCTGTTTGAGGAATATCCTTGTTATATCTCCGTCACGCTGGATCAAGACGATTATCCCTTTATCCGGGGCGAGCAGATGCAGGCGGCGGTCACCGCTACCCTGGTCTGCCGGGTGGACTTGGAACAGGATACTGCTTCTTCCTTATTGGAAAAGATGTTTGGCTTCCAGCCCCAATTGGCGGAAGTACATCAGCAGGGACGTTTTTTGAACAAGGAGTTTGCGGTGCGGGGGGTGGCGGCCCCGTTCCACAGCGCCGCCGAGAGTTACTTTGCGGCACCAATCTGACCTCCGCGAAAAGTAGCACCGCCATCCGCCCTTCCGTCTC
>CAYOVS010000106.1:0-6372 GCA_964407445.1 uncultured Peptococcaceae bacterium | reverse complement strand
ATATTGGTGGTGTCGATCTGGATAAACTCCTGATGGGGATGCTTGCGCCCTCCCTGAGGCGGCACCGAAGCCACGGTGCCTTCCAATATCTTCAGCAAGGTCTGCTGCACACCCTCGCCGGAAACATCCCGGGTGATGGAGGGATTTTCCGATTTGCGGGCGATTTTGTCGATTTCGTCGATATAGATGATACCCTTCTCCGCCCGGTCGATATCATAATCGGCGGCCTGTATCAGCTTAAGCAGGATGTTTTCCACATCCTCGCCCACATAGCCGGCCTCGGTCAAAGAGGTAGCGTCCGCCACCGCGAAGGGCACCTGCAAAATACGAGCCAAGGTTTCCGCCAGCAGGGTTTTGCCGCAGCCGGTGGGGCCCAGCATCACGATATTGCTCTTTTGCAGCTCCACCTCTGTAGCCGGGTTGTTTTTGGCAATACGCTTATAGTGATTATACACCGCCACGGACAGGCTTTTTTTGGCCGCGTCCTGGCCGATCACATACTGATCCAGCACCGCCTTGATTTCCTTGGGCTTGGGGATGTCGATGTTTTCATCGGGCAGCACCGTAATGCTGTCTTCCTCGATGATCTCATTGCAAAGCTCGATGCACTCGTTGCAAATATAGGCTCCCGGCCCGGCGATCAATTTTACTACCTGATTTTGAGTTTTGCCGCAAAACGAACACTTGGGTACGTTTTTGTCGTCCGTGGTCTTAGTCATACAATCTCCTTATAAGACACGCTATCTGAATCTAGCCGCATTCTTGATTCTTGATTCTTGATTTTTGCTTTCCACTCTCAACACATCCGCTCTGGCTGTTCGGGAACAAGCCATTTCAAGGCGGAGGAAGGCAGGCCGGCAAACGCACCAATTGCACGAAACCGACCGCACCAGCCCTGCTGTAGGAGCAGTAGCCAAACAAACTGCTGTTATGCGCGCACTGCCGTGGACTTTTTATGCCCCGCCACCACATCATCCACCAAGCCGTAATCCTTGGCTTCGTCGGCGCTCATAAAGAAATCCCGTTCCGTATCCTGGGCGATTTTTTCCAGCTTTTGGCCGGTACGCTCTGCCAAAATAGTATTCATCTTCGCTTTGATCCGCAAAATGCGCCGCGCCTGAATTTCAATATCGGTGGCCTGCCCCTTGGCACCGCCTAAGGGCTGATGGATCATGATCTCGCTGTTGGGCAAGGCCAGTCTTTTGCCAGACGCGCCTGCCGCCAGCAGAAAAGCGCCCATGCTGGCCGCCATACCGATACAAATGGTGGAAACATCGCAGCATAAATACTGCATCGTGTCATAAATTGCCATCCCCGCAGTGATCGAGCCGCCGGGGCTGTTGATATACAGGCGAATATCCTTGTCCGGGTCTTCCGCCTCTAAAAACAGCATTTGCGCCACTACCAGATTGGCCACGTTATCATCTATTTCGCTGCCCAGAAAAATCACCCGATCCTTCAACAGGCGGGAATAGATATCGTAGGAGCGTTCTCCCCGGTTGGTTTGCTCCACTACCATTGGAACCAGCATACTCATGTGCATCAGCCTCCTTGTAAGCACCTTGCCCAAACATCGGACAACACCGCCTTGGCGGGAGGCGTTGCCCATCTCCGCCAAGGCAGCAATACTATAAACACAGTTAAAACATAACTGCAAAACTACACCCTAACATATATACCCGCCCCGCCGGTAAAATATACCACCCGGGTGGATTGCTTATTCCTTATCGGAAACAGCGGCGTCAATCACTTCGCCTTCTTCTTCGGCGTCGTTTTCGATGATCTCGGCCTGCCCGTCATGAGCCGCTTGGGCATCCGCCATGGCTTTGGCCTGGGCTTCCGCCTTGGCCTGCCGTTCGGCTTCTACCTGGGCATGGGTGACCACTTCATCGGTAACGGTAGCCTGATCAAAAATCAGATCCACAGCCTTGCGCACCTTGACGCCTTGGGCAACCAGCTCCAGCTGGCCGCTTTGCAGCAGGGCTTCCCGCACCTTATCCGCAGGCTGCCAATATCTGGTAGCCAGCTCGGCGATTTCTTCGTTCAGCTCCTCGGGGCTGACGGCAAAAGCCTCTTCCTTGATGATGGTTTCCAGCACCAAATCGGTTTTGACGCCCATTTCCGCCTGTTCCCGATAATGATCCCGCAAATCGCTCATGGTTTGGCCGGTATAGCCAAAGAACTGCTCCAAAGAAAGACCCTGGGATTCAAAACGCTGCGCCATCTCCTGAATGATCTCGTCCAATCTTTGCTCGATCATCACCGGCGGCACATCCACCTGAGAATTGTCCACAGCAGCTTTCACGCCGCTGTTTTTGCAATCTTCGTCGGCAGCCTTTTGATTCTTGTCGACGATGCCGGCTTTCAGCTCTTCTTTAAACTGGTCAATGGTATTGGCGCTTTCGCTGGCTTCCTGGGCAAAGGCATCGTCCAGCTCGGGCAGCTGTTTGCGTTTGATCTCATGCACATGCACCTGGAACACCACCGGTTGATTGGCCAGACTTTCTTCATGATAGCCCTCGGGGAAGGTGACGTTGACTTCCTTGTCTTCGCCCTTGCTCACACCTACCAGTTGTTCCTCAAAGCCAGGGATAAAGGAGCCGGAGCCCAGCTCCAGGGGATAATTTTCGGCGGTGCCCCCATCAAAGGGAACGCCGTCCTTCATGCCTTTAAAGTCGATGGTGACGGTATCGCCCATGGCGGCGGCTTGGCCGTCTTCCAGCTCGATCAGCTGGCTCATTCTTTCTCTTTGGGCGGCCAGCTCTTTTTCCACATCCTCATCGTTCACTTCCAGGATGCGGCGGTTCAAAGCCAAACCCTTGTATTGTCCCAAGGTAACCTGAGGACGCACGGTAAAGGTGGCGGTAAAGCACAGGGGTTGATCTTTGCCCATTTGGGTGATTTCCACAGCAGGACGATCCACCGGCTCCAGATTCAGCTCATCAATGGCTTTGCCCCATGCTTCCGGCAGGATGACGTCGGCCGCTTCTTCCAAAATCGCCTCGGTGCCCAGATACGTTTCCAAAATGCTGCGGGGGGCTTTGCCCTTGCGGAAACCGGGGATAGTGGCTTTTTGGTTCAGATGCTTACAGGCGGTGCGAATGGCCGGCTCCATTTCCTCTGCGGAAACCTCCACGGTCAATACCTGACGGTATTTTTCGCCATCTTTTACTTGAAACTGCATGTTGTTACCTCCTAAATTATAAGAAATTTATATAATGGTTTTTGTTCCCGTTAAGGTGAAATAACCTTTCCGGCAGCTCTTGCCGCCGAACGCTCTCGGGGGAGCGCTGATTCAGTTGGACAACCGCCGCAGCGGCTATTTCTCCGTCCTTGTGTTATCCAAAGCTTCTAAGAAAACAGGTGTACCAGGGGCATCATCGTGATGCCGATAAACGTACCCATCAGCGCCGCCTTGGGGAATCCATATTGGCGAGAGGAGGGCAGCATTTCCTCGATGGCGATATAAAGCATGATCCCGGCGGTAACGCCAAAGATAATGCCCATCACAAAATTGTTGAGGAATAATTTTAAGAGCAGGAAGGCAACCGCTGCACCAACAGGCTCGGAAATGCCGGCCAAAAAGGTGAACTTGAGCGCCTTGGCCCGGCTGCCGGTAGCAAAATAAATGGGCATAGCTACCGCAATCCCTTCCGGGATATTATGGATAGCAATGGCCACGGTTACCGTAAGGCCGATTTCGCCCCCCTGATAATTGGCCATAAAGGTAGCCATGCCTTCCGGAAAATTATGCAAGGCCAGCGCCAGCATGGAGACAAAGCCCACATGGAACAGATCCTGATACTCCTGCCCCAATTTGCCGAAAAGCGCATCGTCCTCCTTGTGGGGCACCAGCTTGTCCAAACAGGAGGCCAGCAGAACCCCTATCACCAAAAAAGCTACCGTCATCACCAGACCCAGCTTGTGCTGCTGCATGGCTGCGGAAAAATAGGCTTCCGCATTGGGCCAAAGATCATGAAAAGATACGCAGATCATCACCCCGCCAGCCAGGCCCAATGCAACGGAGATCATTTTTTTATTATCTTTCTTGAGCAACAGAACAACCAAAGCACCTACCATGGTGGTCATCCCAGCTAGGAAAGACATGGTTAACGCTTGTAAAACCGGGTTAGATGAAAACAAAAAAGATAACGCCTCCATTTAATAATATTGTTGGTTAAGCGTACTCCCACCCAGAGCAGTACCGCTATAAACCGCGAAATTTCTTCCTTTAATAGGAAGATTCGCCAAGCCAAAGCCTAAACTTTATTATATCATGGTCTTTAGTAATATGGAAATAGTTTATCGAATATTTTTTATCCCTTTTCCGCCACAACACAGAGTCACCCAGTTTCGACCCCTATGGCAGCACAAACAAATACTGCTGCCATAGCGATACCGCGCCGTCCACCGCTTCCGCCTGCACGTTCAGGCTAAAGCTGCCCCGGCTGAGAAAGGCGGGGTCGATGACGATTTGCCCTTGCTCTCCTGGCAAGCTTTCAATCTCCTGCTGCCCCAGACGATAATTGATCTGCTTTACCCCCTGGGGATGCTGTGCCTGACAGGTAAGCACCGCCCCGGCCTCCAGCGTGTATTCCGTATCCGGTTCCAGCAGCTTTTCCTGATAGTATAAGGAAAGCAGCGGCACGGTGGTGGTGGTCAGCAAATATTGGGCCCAATCCGATTCGTTGCCGTCCTGGGCGGTCACATACACATTCAAGCTAAAAATCCCCTGCCCGCTCAATTGCGCCGGCAGGTCAATCCAGATGCTGTCCCGGGTTTCTTGGGTAATCAGCTCCCCATCCCCCAGCCGGTAGCTGATGGAGGCGATGCCGGAGGGGTGAATGGCGCTGATCTGGATTTGCTCCCCCTGCTCCAAACGGTATAAATTACCGGAAACCATAATAGTGGAACCGCAAATAGCGGTAAAATACGGCTGTTCCGGCACAACTGCCGGTTGTTGCTCTTTACAGCCGCCAAGGGAAAACAGCAAAATCGACAAAAGCAGCGACAAAAAAATAAATTTTCGCATTATACAGCGGCTCCTTTCTTGTCGGACAACAGACACGCCACGGCGCAGGCCGCGGCGGCAGCCAGCAGCGCGCCAAAGAAAAAGGGCGCAGCCGGGGAAACCTTGTCCCAGAGCAAGCCCGCAAGCAGGCTGGCCGGCAACAACGCAATGCCGCTGACGGTGGCCAGCAGCCCCAGCATGGTACCTTTGAGATGGGGCGGGGCGATCTCCGTTACCAAAGCCCGCTCCGCGCCCCCCGCAGCAGCCGCATACACCCCATAGAGCGCAAAGGCGGCAAGCAGCATCCAAGGGCGGCAGGCCAGCGCAAACAACAAATACACCCCTGCGTAGCTGGCATAGGCCAACACCAGCAGCTTTTTGCGACCCAGCCGGTCGGAAAGCTTGCCCAAGGGCAGCGCCAGCAGGGAGGAAACCGCATTGTACAGCAGATAGAGCAGGATTACCCTCTGGGAGTCAAAGCCCAGATCCCCCGCGCGCAGCAGCAAAAACGCATTGGAGGAGTTGCCCAGCGTAAATACAAATACGGTGAGCAAATACAGCTTCAATGTTCGGGGCAAACGACCAAAATCCGCCAATCGAGGCAGCGGGCGCTGCTCTTTTGCCACCGGCGCACTTTCCCCCACCCAGCCCAGCAGCAGCAGGCTGATGCCAGCGGGAATGCAAGATAGCCAAAAGATACTGCGATAAAAATCGGTGCCCGGATTGGCCGCCACCAGCAGCCAGGCGATGAAGATCCCCAGCGCCGAGCCACCCATATCCAAGGCCTTATGCAAACCAAAAGCGCCGCCCAATCCCCCGGCGGCCGCATTTTCCCCCACCAAAGCATCCCGGGGCGCAGTGCGCAAGCCCTTGCCCAAACGATCCACAATCCGCGCTGCCAGCACGCCGCCCCAGGAACCCGCCGCCAGCAATAGCAGCTTATAGACCAAGCCACCCCCGTATCCCGCCAAAGCCAAAGGCTTTTTGCGCTGATATTTGTCGGCGATATACCCGGAAAAAACCTTGAGCAAGGCCGCCAGACTCTCGGCGATCCCCTCGATCAGCCCCACAATAGCCGGCGTAGCCCCAAACACCGCCACCAGATAAACCGGAATCAGCGGATAAACCATCTCTGTGCTCAGATCGGCAAAGCAGCTCACCAGCCCCAGCAGCAAAATATTGCGAAACTTGCGGCTCGTCTCCGAGCCCCTTTCTTTTTCAAAAGCACCCTGCTTCATTTCCAAAAAGCTCCTTGCAACTTAAATCCCTCTATCCTCACCCAGCCAGCGAGCAACGCGATACGGCGATAACCGCCCAGCCAGCGAGCGAAGCGATGCGGCCATAACCGCCCAGCCAGCGAG
>CAYOVS010000105.1:3756-6375 GCA_964407445.1 uncultured Peptococcaceae bacterium | reverse complement strand
CTCTTTTGATATAACTGGAACTGCCGCCGGTTTTGATAAATTCCGCTTTGCAGTTATACAAATCCACAATGCACAGATCCAGCGTGACAAAGCTTTCCTCGCTGCCTCGCAAAGAGAGCGCCGCATTGACCACGTCGATGGCGGTATCCTGTTTAAAACCTGCCTCCAGTAAACGGCTGACTAGGGATAAGGCGGCGCTGCTTTCCTCCGCTGCTTTAATGCCCACGCCCATGCCGTCGCTGACCATCAGCAGATGCCGTCCTTCCTCCAGCAGCAGGCTGCCGCCAGTATCACCGCAAACGCCGTTGTTGTCTCTGGCCAATTGAGCTTGTCCGATCTTAATGCTGTGGGCTCCTGCTGCCAGCAGGCGATAGTAGCAGCGCTCGCCGCAATCATTGCCGCCGCAGCGGTTCTCGTGAACTTCAAAGGGACAACCCAGCAAGCGGCTAACCTCTGCGGCCATGGTTTCCCGGCAATAGATTTCGCCCGGACATTCCACATATTGGGCCCAAAGGTCAATGGCTCTTTCGCTTACGGAAATCAGCCCGGCGCTTTCAATCGGCAGTCCTTTGCGAGAAATGGCCCGTTGAAGTTCTCGTTCCAGAACTTCTCTTTCATCGCCGAATTCGGTGATTTCGTGGGAAATTTTTTCCATAACCTGAGCTGCTCCAGCCAATTGTGAGCTTAATAAACGGCGGCTGTTGATTCTTTGCAGCTGCCAAAAGCTATCGCGGCAATGCATATCGTAGAGGCAATTGATAATGGCGATCAGCTCTTTGATATGAGGACAGCGTTTGGAAAAGTTTTCCGGCACATCCTTCATATCGGCTGCGCCCTGATTGCGCACAGCAGTAAATAAGGAAACTACGCCGTCAAAGGTTTCTTTATAATCCAGCTCCCAGCAAATATCCCGCAAAGAACAGCTGCTGCATAATTGATGGGATAATTGCTCCAGCGAAGAACGCAGAGTTTCTTCCTCATTTAAGATTTCGTTGCCGCTGATATCCGCCAGCGAGGTGCTCAGCTCCCGGTAGAGCCAGCTGCAATTGCGCAGCTTGCGCACGGCCATGCGCAATAGACGCTCATTTTTTTCTTCTTTGGCACTTTTTAGCCCCGATACGGCAAAGGCTTTTTGCAGAAAGGTGTAAAGGTTTTTGGGGATCAGCAAAAACAAGAGCGCTGCAATTGCGGAAGAAATGATATAAGCACTGATTTCTTCACCGGTCAGCAGGTACAGCGCCAGGATCAAATTCCCCAGGATAAAGCCTAACGCGGAACCGATTTTGCCAAAACCGGAAAACACGCCGGATAACATCCCGGAAAATGCGTAGGTAGCAATCACCGAAGGCGCAATGACTGCGGATAAGCTGGGCGCGATGCCAACCATAGCGCCGATAGCAGCCCCGGAGCCTGCTCCGCCCAGATATGCTACCACGATGATCAGCAATCTGCTGACAATGCTTTGTACCGCTAGGCCACCGATTTGCCAATTGGCGAGGCCGCAGATCAAACCGATGCAGGCAACAAAGATGCAAATCGTCTCATCGGTGGAAAAGCGGCGGGCCACGTCAAAGCGGCGGCAGGCGTTTAAAATCACCATAAAAACCAGAGATAATCCGCCGGCGATAATCGCTTCAAAAACGCTGATCAGCAGTTGGTAGCTGCTAAATTCCGTAATGGCGATGACCAGCCCCTTGCTGACCAGCACTGACGCCAGTACCATGCCGGGAACGACAAACCATTGTTTTTTGCCGTCTACGGTATACAGAAGAAAAACGACGGCGAGCAAAGCCATGATAGAGGCATAAACAAAGAAGATCCGGCCCGATAACACCGTGAGCAATCCGGCGATTACCGGGAAAAAATAAAATCCGCCTTTTTTGGGGTATGTAATCATGACCGAAGCCAAAAAAGCAGGTGCAAAAGGATACAAACCGCCCAAAACCTGCGCTCTTGCCAGCAAAAATCCAGCCAGCGTCAAGGCGATTATGCGGAGGAAGGCTGCGGTGCTCAGGGATAAGACCTTGCGATTGGTTTGCGGTTTGGCGGGCATGTCCGCTGCCTTGCCGGTGCTGCGCTTGTAGGGGTAAACCTGGGGAATATCCGACATAAAATCACCACCCGTTAATCATTTATCCTTCCGGTTGCTCGAAGTGATTTTATTATAGATATTTCCCTTTAAAAAACATGTCGAAGCAGTGAAAAATCCGCGCATTAGTTTGCGACAAATACTGACCAAAGAAGCTTTTTCCAATAAAAAGCCAGCTAAACCAGGATTTGGATTTGGTGTTAGCTCCGCTGATGTGGTAGAATAACTTATACATTTTCTAAAGGCCACCGCGATTGCGGTGACTAAATAAGGGGGAATTCCATGAAGAAACAACGTTCACTGATTACGGCAGTGCTGATTATCGCGGTTCTGCTGTTGCTTCCGGTTAGCGCCGGCGCCTCTTCTTGTCCGGATACCAGTACGGGTTACTCGTACGGTGGAAGCGCAGGATATTGCGAGGATGGCTCCTGTCTTAACGGCAGCAGCACTTGTCCAACCGGCAATTGCAGCAACAGCGTCAATGGCAGCAGCACTTGCCCAACCGGCAATTGCAGCGGCGTCAATGGCAG
>CAYOVS010000105.1:0-3656 GCA_964407445.1 uncultured Peptococcaceae bacterium | reverse complement strand
GCGTCAATGGCAGCAGCACTTGCCCAACCGGCAATTGCAGCGGCGTCAATGGCAGCAGCACTTGCCCAACTGGCAATTGCGGTAGCGTCAATGGCAGCAGCACTTGCCCAACCGGCAATTGCAGCGGCGGCGTCAATGGCAGCAGCACTTGTCCAACCGGCAATTGCAGCGGTGGCGTCAATGGCAGCAGCACTTGTCCAACCGGCAATTGCAGCAACAGTTCCGGTAGCGGCAATAGTGGTCTTGCTGGGACAAACAGTTTATGGAGCGGTAATTCCGGCAGTTTTTCTTTGTCCAACCTATTTAGCTATTTGTTTGGCGATAGCGGCATCGGCCAATACTTCAATCAACTGTTCAGCGGTTTTAACAGTTCTTCCTGCGGCAACCAAAGCAGTAACGGTCAAAACGCTACATATCAGCAAACCACGAACAGCGTTAATTCTTACGCGCAGGCTGTGGTGGATCTGGTAAATCAGGAGCGCGCTAAAGAAAACCTGTCTCCGCTGACCATGGATCAAACCATGGTCAATGCGGCCCAAGTGCGGGCAGCGGAGGTTATCCAAAGCTTTAGCCATACCAGACCGGATGGCAGCGCCTGCTTTACCGCTTTGCAGCAAGCCGGCACCTCCTATTCTAAGGCTGGGGAAAATATTGCCATTGGCCAAAGCACCCCGCAGCAGGTGGTAGAGGAATGGATGGCTTCTTCCGGGCATCGGGCCAATATTATGAATGCGGATTACAGCCGTATCGGTGTTGGCGTAGCAGTCAGTGAGGGCAGTCAATATGGCGGATATGCCTGGACCCAATTTTTTGCCAACTAAGCATCATTTTTGAGACAAGATCATTCACCAACCAATTTTTGCATGATAAAAAGGCAGTCCGCAGAAAAATACGGACTGCCTTTTTATGCGCGGAATGATTTTTGGTGCATATGATGTAAGCAACTGAAAAATTTTAAGGAGGCTGACTTTTATGGCGGATACTTGCCAGGAAGTAATTATGCCTTGTGGGGAAGGCTGCATGAAGGCTGCTTATGCTTTTGTGCCGATTCAAAATGTAAATCGTTTCTATGATTATCAGTCGGCAATGATGGCCGGCACCATTTTCCCCGATCTCAATATCCCCAAGGGAAAATACGGACCGCGGGAAAATTTCAGCGAGTAAAATGGATAAGATAACAGAAAAAGGGAGGGTTACGGATGGCTGCAGTCGGAATGATTAGCGAAGCGCAAATGGAAATGATTTATCGGTTTCAAGAGCTGGGGTTGACTCTGGATGATTTGCGGGAGTATTTGGATACCCATATGTATGATCAGTTTGCAATATCCCGTTTTAATATGACCAGAGATGAGTATCATCAATTGATGGCAGAGTACAGCCAGCAATATGGGCCGCTGAACGGCCTGTGTCCCAATAAGGACGAAAACAGTTGGCTCTGGGCAATGCAGGCTTTCCCCTGGGAATATTAAGCGAGGAGGATCAAATATGTGGATATATCAAAAAACACTGCAATATCCGGTGAAGGTTAGCGCCACCGATCCTGATCTGGCAATGAGACTGATGTGCATGTACGGTGGTCCGGATGGAGAATTAGGCGCGGCGCTGCGCTATCTCAATCAGCGGTATACCATGCCCACCAACAATACCAAAGGGCTGTTAACCGATATCGGTACCGAAGAAATGGCCCACATTGAGATCATTGCCACCCTGATTTATAAGCTGACCAAGGATGCGGATTTAGAGGAAATCAAGGCTTCCGCCTACGGCAATTACTTTGTGGATCACGGAAAATCCTTGTTTTTCTGCGACGCCTCGGGTATGCCTTTTACCGCCGCTTATTTTCAGTCCAAGGATGATTCCATTGCCGACTTGACGGAGGATATGGCGGCAGAGCAAAAGGCCAGAGCCACCTATAATCATTTGATTGATTTAACCGATGATCCAGGGGTGATAGATACTTTGCGTTTTCTTCGGGCGAGAGAAATCGTTCATTTCCAGCGTTTTGGGGAAGCAATTGGAACAAGGTGCAATTGAGAATGCTTCAATATTGGTATCCAGTAATAAAATTCAAAATAGCAAAACAAATGATAAATAAATTAATACTTTTTTCTTCACTTTACATTCACGGACTCTTTTGGTATAATCATTGGGTAGGTCAAGCAAATGCTGTTTTTTGCTTGTATTTTTATTTAGGAAAAGGAAAAGGAGAATGAAAATGAAAAAGTTGTTAGTTGTTTTATTGGCTGTAGCAATGCTGTTTGCCTTTGCTGCTTGCACTGCGGATACCCCTGCGGATACTTCTGTAGATCCCTCCACAGACACGCCTGCGGACGTTCAGGGTATTGCTGTGGACGCCATCAAGATTGGTCATATCCACATCAATGATGAAGCCGAACAAGGTTATTCCACCGCGCATATCAACGGGATTAAAGGGATGCAAGAAGCTCTGGGTCTCAGCGATGAGCAAGTGATCGGTAAGTACAATGTATCTGAAGACAGCTCCTGCGCAGATGCGATCCAGGAACTGGTAGAAGCCGGCTGCAATATCATCTTTGCCGATAGCTTCGGTTTTGAAGATTACATGCTGGAAGCTGCCAAGCAGTATACTGATGTACAGTTCTGCCATGCTACCGGTTTCCAGGCCTTAGGTTCCGAACTGCCCAATTTCCATAACTATTTTGGCAACATTTACGAAGCTCGCTATCTGTGCGGCGTGGTTGCCGGTTTGATGACCGAAACCAATAAGCTGGGCTATGTTTCTGCCATGCGCAATACCGAATGCATCAGCGGTTTCACCGCGTTCTATCTGGGCGCCAAGTCCGTCAATCCCGAAGTGACCATGGATGTGATCTACAACAACACCTGGTTTGATATGACCGTAGAAGCCCAATCCGCTCAGTCCTTGATCGATGGCGGCGCTGATGTGATTTGTCAGCATGCCGATTCTACCGCTACCCAGTCCACCTGCGAAGCCAATGCCAAATATTGCATCGGCTACAACACCGACATGAGCGGTGCTGCTCCCAATTACAATCTCTGCTCCGCCGTTTGGGATTGGAGCGCGGTTTATACCTCTGCTGTCCAGGCCGTGATCAACGGTGAAGAAATCGCCCCCGATTTCTGCGGCAATCTGGCTGACGGTATGGTCAACATCGTTTATAACGAAGCAGTGATCCCTGCTGACGTGAAAGCCAAAGCGGAAGAAGTAAAACAGCAGATCATTGATGGTCAGCTCTATCCTTATGTTGTTGGTCCTTTCTCCGGCACCGGTATTGACGCGGCCGGCAACGAAGTTACCATCGAACTGGCGGAAGGCGAAGAATACCATGAACCCCAGTCTGCTCCCCAGTGGGGCTTTATCCTCCCCGGCATCAATGTTGTTCAGTAAGAACGATTCTGCGAATGCCTGAAAAAGCGGGGCCTTTTGGCTCCGCTTTTTTTTGTGCGGATATTTTGAGGGAGAGAATCGAACTGGTAACAGAAACATCTGGACAAGAGACACTCTGGCATATTATAATAAAATGTATTGTTTTACAACAGAATGACTAATTTTGCAGGGGGTGGTCTGTTGGCGCCGCAAACAGAGATAGCCGTAGAAACCAGAGACGTCACTAAAATATTTGACAAGACTGTAGCCAATGATCGGATATCCTTGG
>CAYOVS010000104.1:0-6392 GCA_964407445.1 uncultured Peptococcaceae bacterium | reverse complement strand
CCGCCGCTTGGCAAAAATAGAAGGCTCCGTATCCACCGGATAGTCCGCCTCGGGAAAGGTTTGCTCTGTATTGTTGCTTGATACATAAATCATGAAAAGACCTCCTATTGTTGTAGTTGGATGTAAATCAGGCCATCTTGGCCAGACCCGCCAGGGTAGCCCTTGGTTTCGCTAGTAATGTTGCTTAATTTGCCGCCTTGTCCACCCGCTCCCGCAGTTCTTGTAATGCCAGATATAGTTACCGTTCCGCCAGCCCCACCATATTGCTGGAGTGCCGAACTGCCACTGCCACCGCTACTGCCGGGATATGTTCCGCCTGCTCCTTCGCCGCCACCAGGGTAAACTTTCCCGCCACCCCCACCGCCACCGGAATTTGCGGATAATAGATTTCCAAATAAACTTTGGCCACCGGGAGACCCATTATCTGAATAACCATAATTTGCATTATCGACAATTCCCACGGCCCCTGATCCGATATTTAAAGAAACGTCATTTCCTTGGATTAAATATAGTGTACCATTTGCTTCGTTAATAGATCCACCACCACCTCCACCGCCTCGTTTACTGCTATTGCCATTGCCTCCGGTGCCCCCAGCCCCGCCGCCACTTAGCACCCGCACATAATAGCTTCCTGTGCGCGGCACCGTCCAGGTATACGTCCCCGCTGTATCAAAAAGCCATTCCGTTTCCGCAGGCGGTAGCAGCTCCTTGGCCACCCCGCCTACCCCGGCGTAAAGCTGGTCAAGCTGCTTGCTTGCGCCGCCTATCCCGGCATACAACGCCCCAACCTCTTTTTGCACACCGCCGATTCCGCTGTATAACGTCATTAGCTATACACCCCCAGTAAAGCGCCGTTGGCTGGGGTGGCCGCCGTGGTATCCAGCGCAATGTTGCGGCAGCGGTAGGTGGTGTAATCCGTACCGGTATGCGCCGCCACCGCCCCCGTCAGCGTCCCCCCGGCAATCGGCAGATAGACACCGCTATGCTCGTGAATACTGGACGCAGCTCCCACCTCTGTAGCAGTATAGGTTGGCTTGGTGCTGGCCTTTGCCCAAGTGGGTACGGTCGGATCGGTTTCTGCGGCCAAATAATCCGTACCTGCTACAGCAGTAACTATATTGCTTCCATTCCCTTTGAGCAGACCAGTCAAGGAGGTAGCTGTAGTAGCAGAAACCAAATTTGGCCCCGCTGCACCGGTGTCCCCTTTCCCGCCTTGTGCGCCTGTTGCACCAGTAAGGCCAGTATCTCCTTTGATTACTATCGCAGTGGTTAAAAGTGCAAAGCAATTTGTATCGTATACAGAAGCTATCACGCATGCTTTTCCGTCATTCAGTAGTACCATATCGCCTACGCGAACCGTGCTTGACGATGCTGCGGCAAAACCGGTCATACTTGTATATGTGATCACGGCAAAATATTGCATAATGCTATATTGGCTTGCCGTCCACCATTTCGCACCGTCTGCGCCAGCCGGGCCTTGCAAATTACCGCAATCAACCCATTGCCCGTTTGCACCATCGTAAACATAGATCGTATAGGGCGCTGCATTGCCCACCCCGTAAGCATCCCCGGCAGCAGGAGTTGCCACCGCCGCCTGCAAAGCCGCAAGCGTAGTATAATAGCCCAGAATGACAAAATCCTTGCCATTTGCGCCATCCAACCCGGCAGGCCCTTGCGAGCCGATGTCCCCGGTGTCCCCTTTGGGACCTTGCGGCCCCGGCTGCCCAGTAGCCCCAGTAGCCCCGATATCGCCCTTTTCTCCCTTCAATGTTCCATTGTCCAACCAGGCAGAGGTAACCCCGTCCCACACATATACTGTATAAGGAGCCGCGCTGCCTACGCCATAAGCGTCCCCCACAGCAGGAGCCGTCACCGCCGCCTGCAAGGCCACAAGGGTGGCATAATAGCCCAAAATGATAAACCCGCCAGTCACCCGACCAAGATCATAAGCTACACTCATACGCAACCCTCCTTAACCTGCAACCAAATAATGATAACCGCCTTTAGCAAAGAACACGCCTGCACCAGAAGCGGTACCTAGATTGGCGGTATTGATCGTCACGGAACCCTCACCAAAAGTGCAAACAATCTCATTGGCGCTGCCGCCGCCATACTCCCAATTCTCATCCAGATACCCGACCCAGCTACCGGCCCCGGAAGCATCCCCGGAATGATAAAAACACAATACACAATAGGTGCTGCCCGATTGAATGGAATAGTTGGTAAGCACAAGATACTTGGGCGTAAAATTGCCAAAGCCGCTCAAGGTATAACTGGTTGTTCCCGCTGTGGCAATGGTAAAGCTGCCCTGCGCCACATTGCCGCTAAAGCTGCCGTTCACGCCAAAGATGCTCTTGCCGCTGCGGATGTTTGCCGCAACCAAATTCGGTTCCGCCGGAACCACCAAATTGCCAGCCAGATATTGCCCCCCCGCAATGGTGGAGCCTGCCGCCGAAATGCTCAACGTGGTGTTTCCCTTGCTGGGAATGGTTCCGGTCAGCAATTCTCCGCTGGCGTTTACCGCCTGCTTTCCCTGTAAAATATCGCCTGCCCCGGCAGGCGTGGCCAGCGTGGGCAAGCTCATGCCCCCGCCGCCGCCAATCATAATCGGCATCGTTTTTCCCCTCCTCTATGCCCAAATGTACACCAGCAGCGGAATTTCCACCGCAGGCAACGCGCCGTCCGCACCAATCACTACCGTGTTTGCCGCCTGCGCAACCGGATATACCATCGCCTTGCGCCAAGCCTCCCTTTGCGCCGCCGTGGCAGTGGCCTTTGGCGCAAGCAGCACCTTGCTTTCCTGAGGGCTGCCTTTTACGCCGCTCACCGTCAAACTGGCCTGTTTGCTGGTCACATTCCAATCGCTGATCCCCAGCACCACGCCAACCGCCGCAGCCTTGTACCCATCCGCATAAGCGAACATATCCTGCGCCTTGTTGTTGGGGTCATAAACCGCTGCGCTCATATCGCCGCTTCCCGCTGCCCCCTGGGGGCCGCGTACCGGCCCCAAATCAAATTCCTGTACCATGACAATTCCTCCTTACGCAATCGTATAAATCAAGTGACCGTTGCTGTCGATGGAAAGGGGCGGCTGCGGTGCGCCATC
The DNA here is from genome assembly GCA_964407445.1 of uncultured Peptococcaceae bacterium. GTDB lineage: Bacteria > Bacillota > Dehalobacteriia > UBA4068 > UBA4068 > JAILCQ01. The sequence goes on along the minus strand of CAYOVS010000104.1, from coordinate 3,286 downwards.
CGGCACCCCCACATACAAATGCCCGTTGCTTTGATCTACCCGAAAATAGTACATCTGGTCAAAAAAGCATTGCCCGTCCTGCCCCTTTAACGTATTGTTGTCCAGCTTTCCCTGAAAGGTTTCCCCATCGGTAAAAACGATTTGCCCGGCATTGCCGGTTTCTCCCGCCGTCACCGTTGCCGCAAGCCCTGCCGTCAAACCGTCAATCAGCCCTTTCAGCTGGTTTAAAACCGTTTGCAGATCGCTGTCCGGCAAACCGTCCACCGTCAATCCGTTCAGATTGGTAGATAAGGCGTTGAAATTGGCCATCAAATGCGCTGCAAAAGCCCTGTCCCCATCCTTAAAAATATACGGAAATGTAATCCCCATCTGTCAATCTCCTTTCCACTATTGCGTATACTCCGGATCTTGTGACGAGACCCCCAGACGACTGCCCTTGGGCCGTTTGCGTTTGTACACGATCGCCACCCCATAAATCATGATCGGCTCATCATAGTGCTCCTGACGATCGGCAGAAAAGGTCACCTGAATTCGTTTGGCCTTTTTGTTGATGGTCACTTCCTTGGTCACCGTATCCTGCCAGCCAAAAAGCACCTGATCAAATTGCCCTTCGCCATAGACCAGACTTTCGTCCAGACTGGCGTCAAAAATCCATTGCTGATCCTGATAATCCGCCTTCACCCGCAAGGTTACATGAGAGCTTTGCGCCACATATTGCTTGGCCGCAACCAGCAGCTTTTTCACCTTGCTGTCTTGCACCATGCCGCCCATCAGATCGAACCCCTTGGTCACCGCCCGCATGGGGATCACCGTCTTTTCTCCCACGGTCAGATCAATATAATGGTTGCTGTTTTCATCATACTTGAGAATATACCCATTACCGCAGCCCAAATACAGCGCGTTTTCCGTCAACGCCGTGGAATAGCAGGTAGCGTTTTGGGTAAATTCCCCCCAAAAGCTTTTTAAAATAGTGTAATAGCGATATTCCTTGATTCCTTCCCCATTTACCAGACTCAAATAATACACATTGTCCCATACCTGCGCATAAGCGTCGGTGGTACCGTTGTTGCGCAAGGTATCGCTGATCAGCCCCACCGAGATGTTCTTTGCCGCAATGGTGTTGGAATAAAAGGGCCAGCTCAGCTCATAAATCCCGTTGTAGCCCAAAAACAGCACCGCGTTTTCCACCACTTGAATACTTTTATCAAAGCGGGTTCCAGAGGTCACGTTTAGCTGAGATAAATCCAAATCGCTGCCCCCGGCAAAATCCCAGCCGCTAAAATAATGCACCGTTTTTTCCTGAAAAATCAGCAATCCCTTGGAAAACTCCTTCAATCCGGTGATCGTATCCGCATTTTTGGTGTTCACATTGATAGAGTTGACGGAAGCAAACGCGCAAGGGCTGCCAATCTCGGAAAAATACACCTCCGTGCCATCTGCTCTGGCATAAAACCAGCGCTTTCCCCGCTGCTCCACAAAAGAAGCCCCCTTGATCTTGGCCCAGGTCGCCGTCAAATCACTGGTAGGATTTGTCGCATCCAATACAGCCTCGCTAACCGTAGACCCATCATAAACACGCATGGTCACCCCATCCAACCAATATAGCTTGCCAATATGCACAAAATAATCCTTAACCGGTGCAGTCATTGCCGGATTGACTGCAATTTCCACCCATTGCTGAATAGACGGATCATATTTATAAAAATGCTCTCTGGTAAAACATAAGGTCTGCACCGAACCTCCGCTGGTTTTCAGATCCAAAACCACCTGCACTTCCCCGGTATCTGGGGTTTGCGCCGGAAAAGCCAACTCCACACCGCTGGCTCGCTTCAAACCAAACCGCTCCCCCGGCACCGTGTTAACCGCCCGCACCAATTGATTATCCTTCATATTATCATTGGCGTCCTCACATAACCCACCAGAAAAGTCCTTGTACACCTTCAGATATTTAGCCATCGCTGCGCACCTGCCTACTCTTTCTCTTTTTGCTTGGCGCTGGCGCCCCATCCGCCGGCACATCCAGAGTGGCCCCCGCCTGCCTGGCCCATTCTTCCGCGTCAAGCTCCCCTGCAACCGTGGGCGCTCCCCCCGCCGTGGCCGCCTCAGCCACAGCAGCAAACGCCGCCTTTTGCTCCACCAGCTTTTGCACCTGCGCATCTGCCAACAACAGCTCTGCCGCCGCCTGCTGTAGCGCATCAGAAGTGGGCACCTCGATCACCAAGCCGCCTCCGTTTATCCCATCCCGCACAATCAGGGCGATCAGTTCCGCGTCCTTTTCCACATCAAATTCCTTACCCTCCCGGTCCAAAATCACCGCACCGTTGTTCCAGCTTTCCCCTCGGGAAATAAATCTGCGCATTTTTGCCATTTTGCTTCCTCCTATCTCTCCATCATCCATTTTCGCCAATAACAACCTCTGCTTGCCGCCCCCCCTTTTTCTCCAAAATAAAAACGACGCCTAAGCGCCGTTCCAAAAGCAATACTTGCTATCCTATGTTTTGATACCCACCGCATCCTTCGGGAAAAGGCAAATGCCTGCTCCAGAGAATTTAAGAGATCAACCGAAAAACCACATTTGGCGTTACTTCATGCACATCCTCAAAAACCTCCAACATTTTCACACATTCTTCACGCAAATCTTCCGCCAGCGAATAATATCCATAAATATCTACAAAGATTTCTCCTTCTCCGGCAAACAAATAATCAAGGCAATCCCACAAGGCGTCCCAATTTCTGCCATAATATTCCGGCAGGCCAAATTTCTGCTTCAATAGCAGATGGATTTCCCCCATATAATGACATTTGGAAAAATCCAACACGATGGGGTTCTCTTCGATCGGCTTGAATGCATTGTACATGTTTTCTTCATAAAAACCCATTGCCATCCCTCCTAATTCATGCTTCCCCCTCATTATATGTTTTTACTATTGAAAAGAAAAGCATTTTCCGCTCTTCCAATAACCGTTTTTCCTCCGCGCCGTTCCCTCCTTTCCCCCAGTATCACCACCCCCTGTCCTCCAAAAGAAAAACGACGTCCAAGCGCCGTTCCAAAAGCAATTCCTGCTTTTCTGTGTTATAATTAAAAAATACACCCACCAAAGGAGGCGTCTTCCATGACAGAGGATCCGCAAAATAAACCGCCCCAATTCTTTCACAAAATCAAGATGTTTATTATCGTCAATTTCATAAGATGCTTTGAACCGTTCTTTGCTGGTACCGCGCAGAGCATGGACGATGGACATGACATGAAATTTATGATCGTTTATTTCTTTATCATACTTCCGGC
>CAYOVS010000103.1:5863-6412 GCA_964407445.1 uncultured Peptococcaceae bacterium | reverse complement strand
CGAGCTGATCAATCAATCCTTAACCAGACATATCAGCGATTTGTTTGGCGAAAATGCTACAGTGGGACCAACTGTGGCGGTGACCTCTTTCGGGTTTAAATACGGTTTGCCCATTGATGCGGATTTGGTGATCGATGTGCGATTTATTACCAATCCATATTACATTCCGGAACTAAAACCATTGACCGGTCTGGATGAAAAAGTGCGAAATTTTGTATTAGATGATACAATTACCAAGGAGTTTATGCGTCGCTATATGCGGCTGATCCGCTTTTTGCTGCCCCAATATTTTTCCGAGGGAAAAAAACATGTCTCTCTGGCCGTAGGCTGCACCGGCGGCCGCCATCGTTCGGTAGCGCTGGCTGTGGCCATCAGCAAAAAGCTGAAAAGCTGTGGCTATGGGGTAAACCTGAGCCACCGGGACATTGACCGGGCCAGCCGTTAGCCAGACAAGGTATCGTGTCCGGCCCAGTCCGTATTGGACAAGAGGGTAACTTAGGAGCTACTATGAGCTTTTCTTTGCAGGTCAAGGATGATCTAAATCGCATT
>CAYOVS010000103.1:0-5853 GCA_964407445.1 uncultured Peptococcaceae bacterium | reverse complement strand
ATCGCATTATGTCCTCCAAGCAGTGCTGCCGCCAGGCAGAATTTGCCGCCTTTTTTTTGCTGAACGGCAATATTCATATTGGCGAAAAGCACAGCATTTCTTTAACTATGGAAAGTGAAAATTCCGCCACGGCCAGAAAAATATATACTCTGGCCAAGGATTTTGGTCTGGAAATAGAAATCATGGTGTATCGCCGGGAAAAGCTGCGTCGCAACCCGGTGTATTTGCTGCTGGCTCCGCCCCAGCAGGCTATTGACAGCTTTTTGCGCAGCTTGTCCATTATCGGTGACGATCAGCTTTGGGAGCTGCGCTTTCCTGGGGAGCTGCCCCAAACCTTGCTGACGGAGGATTGCTGCAAAAGAGCCTATTTACGAGGTGCTTTTTTGGCGGCGGGCTCGATCAATAATCCGGATGGCGCTTATCATCTGGAAATTGACCGTTTAGCTGCTGCCCAGGGGGATTTGCTGCAAGCTTTGATGGCGGAGTTTCATATTCCGGCCAAGCTGACACGGCGCAAGAATAATGAACTGTTATATTTAAAGGAAGCAGAACAAATCAGCAAATTTTTAAATATCATTGGTTCCCACCGTTCTTTGCTGCAATTTGAAAATATCCGTGTGGAAAAAGAAGTGCGCAATCAAGTCAATCGCCGCGTTAATTGCGATAAAGCCAACGTGAATAAAATGGTAGAAGCCGGAATGCGCCAAGTAACAGATATTCAGTATATCGAAAAGATGTTGGGATTGCAAAAACTGCCTCGGCCTTTGCAGACGGCGGCGGAGTTGCGGCTGGAATATCCAGATTCTGCCTTGACCGAGCTGGCGGCGCTTTCAGGCTTGGGTCGCTCCGCGATTAATCACCGTTTGCGCCGCTTGAGCGAAATTGCTGCCAATATTCGAGATTTCGGCTTGGAGCATTGGAAGGATAAGAGTTGAGAATTGTTTGATTACGGAAAAATAGAGGGTTTTGTTTTTTGATATAGAATGACAAAATTGTACATAATAATTCATAGGATAAACTTACACTGTTAAAGCTTTGAATTAGCAATTGCCAAATACTATGCATGAAACTGAGGAGGGGTCTTATGGCAGTCAGAGTAGCAATCAATGGTTTTGGACGCATCGGTCGTCCTTTTTTCAGGTTGGCCTTCGGTAATCCCAATATCGAAATCGTAGCGATCAATGGGCGCACGAACCCCAAACTGTTTGCACATTTGTTGAAATACGATTCCACCCATGGCCGCTATGATAAAGAGGTGACCTGGGATGAAGAAAACATTATCGTAGACGGCAAAAAGATCCCGGTATTGTCCGTAGCAGATCCGGCGGAGCTTCCCTGGAAAGAAATGAATGTAGATGTTGTTTTGGAAGCAACGGGCAAATTCAAGGATCACGATGGCGCGTACAAGCATATTACCGCCGGTGCTAAAAAGGTTATTATCAGCTCCCCGGCCAAAAATGAAGATATCACTGTGGTTTACGGCGTCAATCATCAAAGCTATGACCCGGAAAAGCATACCATCGTTTCCAATGCTTCCTGCACCACCACTGCTTTAGCACCCACGGTCAAAGTGATTAAGGACGCTTTCGGCATCAAAAACGGTTTGATGACCACCGTGCACTCCTATACCAACGATCAGCAGATTTTGGATAAATCCCATAAGGATTTCCGCCGCGCCCGGTCTGCGGCCTGCTCGATCATTCCTACCACCACCGGCGCCGCTAAGGCTGTGGCTTTGGTGTTGCCGGAATTGAAGGGGAAACTGAACGGTTTTGCGCTGCGGGTACCCACCCCCAATGTTTCTTTGATCGATTTGGCGCTGGTTTTGGAAAAGAATGCCACTGCCGAAGAAATCAATGCGGCGCTGTCTGCTGCTGCACAGGGCGAGCTGAAGGGCATCTTGGGGTATTCCGATGAGCCGCTGGTCAGCATTGACTATAACGGTGAAAGATTAAGCGGTGTGATCGATGGCCTTTCCACCATGGTGGTTGGCGATAATCTGGCCAAAATCGTGGTTTGGTACGATAACGAATGGGGCTACAGCAGCCGCATTTTGGATATGATTCTCTATATGGGCGAAAGACTGTAATATCTGAGAGAAACCGGAGCGCAGGCGCCAACCTGCGCTCTGATCGAAGGGAGAACGCAGAATGGGGTCCGCTTATTTCGATAAGAAATCAGTCAGGGATATTGATGTTCAAAATAAAAAAGTTTTTGTCCGGGTGGATTTTAACGTACCGATTGCCGATGGAAAGGTAAAGGATAACAGCCGTATCGAAGCTGCCTTGCCCACCATTCACTATTTATTGGAAAGAAACGCCGCGATCATTTTGGCCTCCCATCTGGGACGCCCCGATGGGGAAGCAAAGCCGGAGTTTAGCTTGCACCCGGTGGCGGAAGAGCTGTCCCGCCTGCTGCAAATGCCGGTGGCTTTTGTTGAAGATTGTGTTGGGCCGGAGGTGCGGAAGGCTGCTGCCGATTTGCAATGCGGTCAGATTTTGATGCTGGAAAATGTTCGTTTTCATGCGGAAGAAGAAAACAATAATGCAGATTTTGCCTGGGAGCTGGCGCAATTGGCGGAAGTATATGTCAACGATGCTTTTGGCACGGCGCATCGGGCTCATGCCAGCACCGCAGGTATGGCGGAATATATTCCGGCGGTATCCGGCTTGCTGATGGAAAAGGAGCTGTGTGGTTTGGGCGTTGCCTTAGCTGGCGCAAAGTCACCCTTTATCGCAATTATCGGCGGAGCAAAGGTATCGGATAAAATTAAGTTTATTGACAATCTGTTGCAAAAGGTAGATCGGCTTTTGGTGGGCGGCGGCATGTCGCATACCTTTTTGGCGGCTGCTGGTTACAATATGCAGGCTACCAGGGTGGAGCAGGATAAATTGGAATGGGCAGCAGAATATCTGAAAAAGGATATTGCCCGGGAAAAAATGCTTTTGCCGGTAGATGTGATCGCCGCTTCTGCTTTTGACGTCAATGCGGAAATCGTAGCGGTAAAACCCGATGCCATTCCTGTCGGTTGGCAGGCTTTGGATATCGGGCCGGAAACTCGCGCTGCATTTGCTGGGGAAATTGCCAAGGCCAGTACGGTTTTGTGGAACGGTCCCTTGGGTGTGTTTGAAATGGAGCCCTTTGCCGCGGGCACCATGGAAATTGCCAAAGCGGTGGCGGAAAGCCCTGCTTTCAGCATTATCGGCGGCGGAGATTCTGTGGCAGCAATTAAAAAAGCAGGATTAAGTGATAAAATTGATCACTTGAGTACCGGTGGCGGGGCATCCCTTAAATTTCTTGAGGGTAAAAAATTGCCTGGAGTGGCGGCTTTACTGGATAAATAATCAGCGTAACAGCGCTTTTTTGCCGGGCTCAAGGGTCCGGCAAAACGCGTTTATGGCAAAAATAGAATACGGAGGATGATAGACAATGCCTGATGGGCGACGAGAGGTTTTTGCTGCTAACTGGAAAATGTATAAAAGAGGCGTCGATGCCGAGCAATTTATCTGCGAAATGCGGGATTTGGCAGCCCATTGTACCCAGGAGTTAATCATTTTCCCCCCGGCCATTTATTTGGAACGGGCGGTGATGGCGGCAAAGGGCAGCAATATCAGTATCGGTGTGCAAAATATCCATTGGGAGCATGAAGGCGCCTTTACCGGAGATATTTCGGCAGCTATGGCGGAGGATGCAGGCTGCACCTACTGCTTGTGCGGACATTCGGAACGGCGGCACCACTACAGCGAAAGTGCGGAAATGGTTACCCGCAAAGCCTATGCTGCAATGCAGCATGATTTGATTCCGGTGATTTGTGTAGGAGAAACCTTAACAGAACGGGAAAACGGCGAAGCCTTGGAGGTTTTGTATAACGATGTCAGCTCCTCTTTGGCGGGAATCAAGGCCGATCCCCGCTTGATCATTGCCTATGAGCCGGTTTGGGCCATTGGCACCGGACGCACCGCCACGCCGGAGGATGCAGAAGCGGCCTGCGCCTATATTCGCAGCGTGGTTTGGGAGATGTGGGGAGATTGCGCGGAGCAGATTCGGGTGCTGTACGGCGGTAGCGTCAATCCGGGGAATATTGCCCAGTTGATGGCTTGTCCCGATATTGACGGCGCATTGGTAGGCGGCGCCTCTTTGGATCTGGAAAAGTTCATGAGCATCATCAATTATGGTGAGCATAAATAAAAATCCCAGGTGTTATCGCACAAAAAAAGATCAAAACCTTACAGCTGATACATTACAGATGGAATATTCGGGGAGAACGAACATGAAATTTGCCGGCAAACCTTTAATGTTGATGATTTTAGACGGCTGGGGCATGCGGCAGGGGGGGCCCGCCGATGCGTCATATTTGGCCGATGTGACCAATTTTGACCGCTTGTGGGCCAACTATCCCCATACTCAGCTTTCCGCATCCGGTGGGGATGTGGGCTTGCCCGATGGCCAAATGGGGGATAGCGAGGTTGGCCATATGAACATCGGTGCAGGCAGAATCATGTATCAGGATTTTACCAAAATCAACAAAGAAATAGCCGACGGACAATTCTTTACCAATCCTGCCTTCCTTGCTGCAATAGAAGCGGCAAAGGCCAATCACGGCGCTTTGCATTTGATGGGATTGACCTCTAACGGCGGCATTCATAGCCATATCACCCACTTGTTTGCCTTGCTGAAGCTGGCGGAGGAAAAGCAGGTGCAAAAAATCTATGTGCATTGCTTTACCGATGGGCGGGATACGGCCAATTCCATTGCCCAGAGCTTTACCGATCAGTTGGAGGAGCGCCTGAAGCCCTTTGCCGTTGGCAAAATCGCCAGCGTGATGGGGCGATTTTTTGCCATGGATCGGGATAAACGGTGGGATCGGGTGCGTCGGGCTTATCAGGCTTTGGTATATGGAGAAGGACATAAAGCCCATTCTGCGGCAGAAGCGATTCAGGCATCCTACGGCAGAGGGCACAGCGACGAATTTATCGAGCCTACGGTGATCGTAGATGAACAGGAGCAGCCGCTGGGTTTGATCAAAAGCGGTGACAGTGTGATTTTCTTCAATTACCGTTCCGATCGGGCGCGAGAAATCAGCCATATCTTTACCGATGATACCTTTGACTTTTTTGATCGTGGATCAGGATTTCCTCATGTGCATTATGTTTGCTTGACCAGCTACGATGATACTTTGCGCAATGTGGATATCGCTTATCCGCCCCATCCTCCTTATAATACACTGGGAAGGGTGTTGTCCAAAAACGGATTGCGACAGTTGCGGATTGCCGAAACAGAAAAATATGCGCATGTTACTTTTTTCTTTAACGGCGGTATCGAAAAGATGGAGGCGGGAGAGGATCGGGTGATGATTCCTTCTCCCAATGTAAAAACCTATGATCTGCAACCGAAAATGAGTGCTACTGCAGTGACCAATGCTTTGGCAGACCGGATCCGCAGCGGCATTTATGACGTAATTATCGTAAACTATGCCAATCCTGATATGTTGGGACATACTGGTGATATCAAAGCAACGGTGCAGGCTTTGGAATTTGTGGATCAATGCTTGGGCAAGGTAGAAGAGGAGATTCGAGAGGTAGGTGGCACCTTGCTGATTACTGCTGACCACGGAAATGTGGAAAAAATGGTAGAAAACGGCTTGCCAATGACCTCTCACACCACAAATCCGGTGCCTTTGATCATTGTGGATGATGATCTGCGCCATTTGCGGTTGCGTTCCGGGGGGAAGCTGGAAGATATTGCGCCAACAATGCTGCAGCTTTTGGGCTTGAAACAGCCTCCCGAGATGACCGGAACCAGTCTGATTAATCAAGGGTTAAAGCAATTTGACCAATTGGAGCTTTTTGGCTA
>CAYOVS010000102.1:0-6425 GCA_964407445.1 uncultured Peptococcaceae bacterium | reverse complement strand
GCTTTTTATTCAGCCGGGGCAGACAAAGCTGCTTTAAGGAGCAAGCCTGGCAGAACTTGCCGGTTTTTACCTGGGGCGTATATCCCCGCTGATAAAGTTGCTGCATTTCCTGGGTAATTGCGGTCAGCTTTTGCCGCAACTGGGTGGTGATTTCCACGGTTTCCCGCCGTTTTACTTCCTCATAGAATAAATAGGCGGTGGAAATTTGGCAGCAAAGCATTTCTTCCAGGCAGACAACTTTGGCGCAGAGCTGCAAACGGTCGGCGTCCTCCGTTTTACTGCTGCCCCGCTTGTATTCCACCGGTGTTGGCGACCACAAGCCTTTCCTTCCAAAAAGAGGAACGCCTTGGGCGTCTGCATGAAATTCCACGACATCGCAAACGCCCTGCAAACCCATTTGGCGGGAGCGAACCTGCATCCCGCGGGAGAGCAGCAAATCTCCCCGCTTTTCGCTGCTAAAGGAATCATGGCTGCGTTGATGAATGATTTTGCCCTCCGTGGTGCGCAGGTTTTCCGCCCATTGCTGCTCAATGTGGATCAAAGCCCATTGGCGGCGGCAGAAAACAAAGTGCTGAATGCCGGAAATGGCAAGATATTCTTCTTCCCGGGCATCCATGGTTAGATCATGCGGGTGCAGACTACGGAAGCGGGGATGGCATCCAGATCAATCTGCACTTGATAATCCCGATAGCTGCGGGCGGGGTCTGTGCCGCTTTCCGCTGTTCGCGTCACCTGCACCGCGTCAAATAGCTTATGCGAAGAGACGTTGCCCAGCTCGCTTTCATGTTTGAATACGATCAATTCCCGCACCGCCATTTTCCCTCTGGATGCGGAGTGATCATGCTCAAACATATTGAGAATGGCTTGCCATAGCAGTTGCAAATCTTCCTCGGAAAAGCCGGTGGAGGTGCGGGCAAGATTGGCGGAAACATAGCCTTCCGTGCGATATAGCCCATAGGGGACGATGTATTTGCGACCCATTTCGGTGCCTTTTTTCTCTGCGTCTGCTTCGGTGGTGATGGCTACCCGGGTGATGGTGATTTCCTGGGGAATGATCGGCTCGATACTGCGGCCAAAGCCAAGCTGCACCGGCCCCCGCACCTGTCCGCAATTGAGCGCCGCCTTAACAAAGGTGGTCATGACCGCGCCGAAGGTGCGAATATCAAAGAAATGACTGCACATAAAATCGCGGATTTTTATATCAATCTCCGGGTTGCTTTTTTTCAGCTTTTTGGGGTCTGTTTCCGTGATGTTCAGCTGGGAAAAGGCCAGCTTGTCACTGGTGTTCAGCGGCACGTTGTCTTTGATGTAGATGGCGTAGCCCGGTGTATCCTCTTTGACGATTTCCACATAATTGCGGATTTTGCGTTTTAGGCAGACGTCGCTGACCAGACCATAGCCGGTTTCCGGGTTCACCCGGGGCATATTGCCGGAATCCGGGTCTCCATTGGGATTGCCGTTTTCCACATCGTACAGGATCACAAATTCATAGCGGTTTTTGATCGGTTCTGTCATTCTCGGGTTCCTCCTTTTTTTTGGTAAAATTGGCTTGGTTTTGTTGATAAAAGCCTAACAGAAACAGACCCTGTTCCTGCAGATTCAGATGCTTGGGCAACGGTTCCGCCGGCAGCTTTTCCAGCAGCTTTTTCAAATCTATTAGTCTCTGCCAGCCATATTTGCTTTTCTTGTTCAGCGGTTCTTGCAGATCATTTTGTGCATCCGGGTCATCTTTGCTTTGCTTGATCAGTTTGGATAGATGATGATAGGTTTGCTTGAGCAATCCGGGGAATACCAGCGCCGGTGTTGCGCAGGCGGCGTCCAGATATTTGTCCCCCAAATCGGTATTGATTCCCTCGATGGCTTCTCTTTGGATTTTTGCCAGCAGAGAAAAAACCCGTCCCAGCACATAAGCGGTGTTTTCGGTGTTGTCATTAAGCGACACAGACACGACCTCCTTTATCGTAGGGTCATTTTTGTAATTTTGCAGTAGATTGGCCTTGAGAATCCCCGCCCGGTTGCGATTTATCTTGCGTTCGGCGCGGATGCGCAATAAAATGGCATTGACAAAAGCTGCCGGGTAGGGGGCGTCGTTTAAGATGGCGCGCAGCAAAGCCCCGGAAAGCAGCGGGTTGGCCGATTGATCCCGGGCGTTGGGATTGACGGTTTCTCGCAGCAGCTCATAGAGGGAGGGGTATTCTTTTTCAAAAGGAGCATGGTCAAGCTGCATGCGCTGATGATGAGCCTGCAAATGGGCAAGCATCTGACCAAACTGATCCTGCAGAAATAGGCGCACCGCCAGCCGGGATGCATTGGAAGCCAGTCCCAGAACGAAAAAGGGAACGGTAAGATCCAGATTAGGCGGGTTTTCGCCGTTGATGATTTGTTGAAAGACGGTGTACAGTTGATCGTTAGGATCGGCAGGCGGCGCCAGCAGGCTGATAAAGGTTTCTGCATACGCCGGTTGGGCGTTTTCCGCCCAAAAAACCAAGGTGGCGTCGCCCAGCGTTTGCCGGTGCCGCATATCGGCCAGCAGGTGATTCAGCGCAGTTCCGTAGGCGAAAGCGGCATAGTCTGATACGGGTGCGTTCATCCCTTGGCTGTGGCCAAAGGACTCATAGGCTTCCGCATTGAAGGAGACCAGCGTAGCCCCGCTGGATTGGGCGTTGCGCACCCCTTTGATCGCCGGATGCAAACGCGCCACAGGCAGCGTTTGGCCGCAAACCAGACAAGGTGCTGTGATCGTTTCTTCTGTGGCCTGCAAAGAGGCAAGCCAGGCCTGCTTTAGTGCTTCTTCCTCCTGCAGCCAGCATCCCTCAAAGGAAAAAATCAGATTTGCCCCCTTGTGGAGCTCCTCCAAATAGGGCGCCAAAGCAGGGTGATTGGCTGCCTGTTGGGGTTGCCAGGTGTCAAAAAAAGCCAGTAAAGCTTGGGCGGAGGGATGGGAAACCTGATCCAAAAGCTGATGATGCAGCGTTTGCGCTGCTGCAAAGCATTGCAGGCTGCGCTGGGGATTGCCTTTGCTGTCCAAGCCCAAAAGATAGACGGCATTATCCCAAAGAAAATTGGCGGCAATGTTCACCGAGCGTTTTACCGGTGCCGGAACCTGCATGCTTCTTGGCATAAGCTGGGTCTTTTTGTTTTTGACGACCTGGGTTTGCAGAGAAACTACGTCCAGAAGCTGCCCCTGGGCATCCAAACGCAGGCAGTAGGAAATATTTGCCAGAGCAAAGCCGTAGCGGGGAAAGGCTTCATCCAGGGCGCATTGCGCTTGGTAATAGTTGACTAAAGATTGCAGGATCATCCAATCACCTCGCAATCGGTAAGGTCAAGTATGCCATCCTCCAAAACGGCGTGGAAAAACAGAGGCTTGATTTGTTGGGGATTGCGATAATCCAGATCGTAGAGCATCAGCCCCAGATCCCGGGTTTGCTGCTCCGCCTTGCTTGGGGGCAGGGGTTGTCCTTCTTCCAGCAGGCGATAGTGGGCGGGAAACTCCTTGCAGCCAAAATACGGCTGATAAAACTGCTGTCCCTGCCGCATCCGCCGCAGAGAAATAGCATGATGCTTTTCCGGGGTATCTGTCGGCCCGGCCTGCTTCGTCAAGGAAAAATGTCCTTCGATAACATAATGGACGTTGGTCAGCACCAGCGAGGCCCGTTGCTGGATGGCGGCAGAGGTATTGAGATACAGTTCTTTGGCGCTGCCGTTGATCGCGGCCAAAGCGTTGGCGCCGGATAGTTTGGCGCTGACCTCGTTGCGCCGGATATTGGTAAAGCGGATGGGATTGAGCACATGAAGCCGATCCACCTGCCACCGGATAGCAGGCTTCCAGTAAATGGCTTCCAAAATGCCCCGGGCAGCGCAAGGCGTTATCACATCGTAGCTGCAACGTTCTACCTTGCATTCCGGCCGGGTAAATAACGCGTAGGGGCCCCACACTTCCAGTCGTACTCCAAACAAGCATATCAACTCCTTTCTATATTTCAATTTGATTTAAGGTTATCAAAATCTTGCTTTGTTTATATTATATTTTATATTTTACGGTTTGTCAATCATAAAAAAATATGGTACGATACTATGGTCACCAAAAGGTGTGGGTTGAAATAATTTGATTTATGGTTAAGCGGAAAGGACAGCGAAGATTGCTGTCCTTTTGCTTTTATTCGACAAAAATGCCCCGTCCTTCCTCCGGTTTTTGGGCTAATTGCAATCCTAGCTCTTGGCTGTACAGGGTGGGATCGATCAGCACGGATAATTGATGATCCAGAATCTCCACAGCGCCGGTGCGGTAGAGATTCTGCCAATCCTGTTCATAGACGGAAACGCTGAATTGCCCTGTTTGCCGCAGCAGCTCCCGGTTGTATTCCCCGGTAGCCAGCGTTTGCAGCAGCTGTTCGCCCTCTTTATCAAAGGGGATCAGTAGGGTATGGGTTTGTTGCGGGATAAACCGGAACGCTTGGGCAATATCGGCAAAGGGAAAAGAGTATCCGGCCATTCCATGCTCCAGCGTATCTACAATCTGTGGCAGATCCAGATTTTGCTGGCCTTTATAATGATATAATTGCGTAAAATACGCGTTGATCGCATCCAGAGAGGCAATATCAGAATATTGTTCCTGAATGATCCGAAAAACCGCCGCTTGTTGTCGGATGGAGATGGGTAAATTTCCATCGGCAAAGGCAAAGGTGTAGACTGGGCTTGTCTCCGCCGGATTCTTGTTTTCCCGGTTGCAACGTCCTCCGGCCTGGAGGATGGAATCCAGACCGGTTTCTTCCCGGTAGACCACAGGGAAATCCACATCCACACCGGCTTCGATCAGGCTGGTGGCAATCACCCGGCAGGGTGCTCCTTGGCGCAGGGCTTGGCTGATTGTTTGCAGCACCTTAGACCGATGCCGAGGGCACATGGTTGTGGAGAGATGATAGGTGTTTTCCCAGGGCAACAGCGCAAACAGACGCTGGGCGCGCCGCCGGTTGTTGACGATGCACAGGCATTGCCGGTGGGCGGTCACCATGGCGGCCAGTGCCGATTCCTCTACGATCCCCAAGGCTTGATAGTCAACCCGGCGCAGCGCCTGCGCCAATTGCTCCGGTTCCTCGCATAATTCCGTTACGGTCAGCGGCGGCGGGAAAAATCGCTCCAAAGCAGGCTGAGTAGCGCTCATCAGCAGCACGGTGCAGCGATAATTATAAACCAGCTCGGCGAGAGCACGGATGCAGGGCTGCAATAGTCCCAGTGGCAGTATTTGTGCTTCGTCAAAAATCAGCACGCTGTTGGCAATATTGTGCAGCTTGCGGCAACTGCTGGTTTTATTAGCAAACAAAGATTCAAAAAACTGCACATTGGTGGTGATAATCAGCGGCGCATCCCAGTTTTCGGTGGCAAGGCGCTTACGCTCGTCCTCCATTGTGTCTTCGTCGTAGGTGAAATTGCTGTGATGCTGCAAAACGCAGTCTTCGCCCAAAATAGCTGTAAATACTGCTGCGGTTTGTTCGATGATGGAGGTGTAGGGAATACTGTAGATCACGCGCCGCTTGCCGTGGGCAAGGGCATGACGCAGGGCAAAAGAGAGGGAGGAGAGGGTTTTCCCGCCGCCGGTGGGGACGGTAAAGCGATACAACCCCGGCGGCAAAGCGGCTTTGCGCTGCATATTTTCCAAAATGGCGTTGCGCCGGATATTGAGCGAATTAGCTTCTTTTGCGTGCAGGGTGTTGTTGATATACGCATCTAACCGCTTTGCCAGTGTTGGTAGAGATACAATTTGTCCCCGAGGCGGTGCTTCGCCGCGCATAAAGCGTTCCGTATCTAAAAAATCCGCGTCTACTAAAGCAGAAAATAGCATGCGAATAAAAAAGGCCACCGAAAAGCCACCTTTCCCCAGCGGTTTGATGGGCGGTGGTTGCGGCAGCCGGATGCTGTCAAAATCATATAATTGTCGAAAAGCGCTGTAATCAGGGATATCCCGGCCGGGCTTGCGCTGCAGCCTGTCCAGTAAAGTTCCCGGATAAGGGCTGGCGGCAGTTCTGTCGCCGTTAGGCAAGCCGCCGTGATGCCCGGCAATGCAATAGGCCGGGAGCAATCCTAGTCTGGCCCGGGCTTCGATCGCCCCTGCTGTGGCATGATCCACTTTGGGGCCGTTTGCAGATAAGCGCCGCTGGGCTGCCACCGAGCATTTGCCGATGTCATGGAGCAATGCCGTGTCATAGGCCAGCTCCCCCGCGCCAAATTCTGCCGCTGCCTCTTGTGCCAATGCAGCCGTGGCAGTCAAATGTTCCCATAAGCTTTGTGTTCTTTTTCCGTCTTCTGCGGTATGTCCAATCAGCATCACGAACCTCCTTGCGGGTGGTAGCAGCGACTGTGCCATGCTTTGCGGAATGTGTTAAGTTAGTATTTTAGATGGTGTCCCGAATTCTGTGTAAACGGTG
>CAYOVS010000101.1:0-6530 GCA_964407445.1 uncultured Peptococcaceae bacterium | reverse complement strand
TAATCCCTTAATTGATACAATATTAATTGAGGCGTCACAAACTTATTAACCCTATTTATGGAGAGAAAGGGATTATGCAATAATAATTTGTCTTAAGTATAGACGGTTAATTTCCATTGGCGGCTCTGCGCCCTTGCTTTAGTAAATATAAAATAAAAATAAGACCATCTAAACAGGTTGTCCTTTTGCTTATTTACCACGTTCATTTTAGAAAAATGCTGCCTGTAAAAGTGGCGGGAACTTCTGGTCAACTATACGGAAGTCCCGCTGCACATCTTAGCCCATCCGCACTTCTCTTTATTGATCAATCGTGCCAAAAATCGCAGCACCAGCCGCTATTCCTTGCCCTGCCATTCATCCTCCACCGAGTTCTCCCACATCTTCACCCCATTACGATAAGCGTTTTTGGCCAGCATATGAGCGCCCACCGGGTTGGTCAGCAGCACAAATAATATCACCAAAACGCAGCGGGACGCAAAATCCTCATACACGCCCCCTGTGGCAAAAAAGATGATCGCAGCTAGCATGATCAGCATAATGCCCAGCGTAGTACCTTTGGTGGAAGCGTGCATCCGACAATACACATCGGGAAACCGAATGATCCCCAAAACGCCGCAAAAGATAAAAAAACAGCCGCCCAAAATAAATACCGACACCAACACGCTAAGAATGATCTCTGTCAATGACATCGCCGCCACCTCCAATAAACTTGGCCATCACGATCAAGGCCAAAAAGCCTAAAATTGCAATCACCAATACCGCCGAAAGATAATCCATAGTGTTCAGCTTCAAGCAATACAAGCTGATCGCCCCCATCACACAGGTGCCCAAAGCATCGGAGGCCACCACGCGATCAGCAGCGGAAGGCCCGCGAATAATCCGAAACAAGCACATCAAAACACTAACGCCCAGCATCCCCAAACCAATATCAATCACGATCGTCGGCACAATCCCGCTCATTGCTTCACCTTCTTTATATTCGCTTCAAAGCTGTTCCGAATCCCTTGGCAAATTGCATGGGCATCGTCGATTACCAGCGTGTGAATATACAACGCTTTATTGTCATGAGCCACCTCCACCGTCAGCGTGCCCGGCGTCAGCGTGATCATATTGGCCAGCAAGGCAATTTCCTCCGGGCTTTCCAGAGAAATATCCATCTTGATAATGCCCGGCTTGATTTTCAGCTCCGGTTGCAATACCTGATACAATACCTGAAAACAAGCCTTTACCAGCTCTATCAAAAAAATCAACGCCAGCTTCAAAATCCGGCATACCCGCACCAAATAAAAGCTGTGCTGATCTGTAGTGGAGCTAAACAAGCAAATCAAAATTGCACCCAGCACAAAGCCCACTAAAAAATCGCTGGCCGTATAAGACGTATGCAAAAATGCCCAAATCATTGAGATGATGATATTCAGAATAAACTGTCTCATGCGCGCTCCTTAGTTCCTCTTGCTGCTCTCTTACCTCTGGATATCGCAGCATCCATGCCGCCGCAGCTTCGCACCTTGGCGGCAACCAAAGGCTTTACCTCTTATAGAATGCTGCCAAACACCGCATCGATATACAGCGCGGGGTTGCAGATCTCTTCCGCCGCCCGTTCTATTACGCCAATCACCGGCTGGGCGCCAAAGCCCATGGCCACAGAAAGCAGCACCAGCACCAAAGGCACCGCCAGCCCGGGCAGATACCGATACCCCGGCGCTACCACCAAAGGCTTTTCCTCTCCCCAATAGCAAAAGATAAAAATCTTCATCATCGAAAACAAGGTCAAAAAGCCTACCGCCAGCGTCAAAAACATCGCCCAGTAATTTCCGATGCCGGCAGCCCCCTGCAACATCAAAAACTTGGCAAAGAAGCCGGAAAAAGGCGGCACGCCTGCCAAAGAAATTCCGCCGATAAAAAATCCCCAGCCCAAATAAGGAAAGCGATGCAGCAAACCACCCATTTTTCGCAAATCATTGGTACCGGTCAATTCCTCGGTGACTCCCGCAAAATAAAAGAGACTGGATTTTACGACCATATTATGCAGCATAAAATAAATCGCCGCCGCAATGGATGCCACCGTGTGGATGGCCAGCCCCATGATCATATAGCCAACCTGACTAATGATATGATAAGAAAGAATCCGCTTGTAGTTGTATTGGGCTATCGCCCCCAAGCCGCCCAGCAGCATGGTGGCAATCCCCAAAACCAGCAGCAGCGTATGGGTAAAGGCTGTATCCCCCACAAACAGCAGGGTAAAGGTACGAATCAGACAATACACGCCCACCTTGGTCAACAAACCGCCAAAAAGCGCAGAAACCGGCGCAGGCGGCTCCACATACGAGTTGGGCAGCCAGTAATACAGGGGAAAAATCGCCGCCTTGCTGCCAAACACTACAATAAAGATCACGCCGATCAGCGTCACCAGCCCTTGGTTTTCCGCCTGGGGCAGCTTCACCGCCAAATCCGCCATGTTCAAGGTGCCCATCATCCCATACAGCAGCCCCAACCCTACCAAAAAGAAGGTAGAAGCCACCACATTCAAAATTACATAGGCAAAAGTCTCCCGCAATTGCCCCTTTTCCGCACCCAACACCAGCAGCACATAAGAAGCCAGCAGCAAAATTTCAAACCACACATACAGATTGAAAATATCGCCGGTAACAAAAGCGCCGTTGCAGCCAACCAACAGCATTTGGATCAAAAAATAATAAAAATGCTTTTCCCGTGCCAGATCAATATGCCAAAGAGAATAAAATACGCAGGCCGCGCCCAACAGCGCTGTCGTCAGCACCAGCAAAGCGGAAAAAGTATCCACCACCATGATAATGCCAAAAGGCGGCTGCCAGTTGCTGGCCCAAAACACCAGCGTACCGCCGGTAAGAACCGTATACAGCAAATAGATCCCATTGGCCAGTCCGGCCAGCGCGGAAACACCGCTGATCCACCGCTGCAGTTTCACGCTGCGATAGGTAAACAGCAGCAGGATCCCAGTAATCCAGGGGATCAATTGGGGAGAAAGTACCTGATTAGTGCTCATGCTCAATACCTCGGAAATCCTCGGTGTCGTCGCTGCCCAAAGCCTGATACGCCCGATAACTCAAAACAATAATAAACGCCGTCACCCCAAAACCGATCACAATCGCCGTCAAAATCAAAGCCTGCGGCAAAGGATCTACATAGCTGACGCCGGAAAACTCATTCAAAATCGGCCCCACGCCGGTTTTCAGCTTGCCCATGGTGATCAACAGCAATAACGTGCCGTGGGAGGTCAGGCAGGTGCCGATCAATACCCGCAGCAGCGTACGGCTTAAAATCAAATACACACCGGCGGCAAACAGCACACCGATAACCAGAGCCATCAATAATTCCATACCCACGCACCTCCTTTTCTCAACGATCCAGCATCCCGTCGTCTGCTGGCGTATCCGCCGCCTCATCCACATAGGAATCGGTGGGGTCGTGATAGCCACTTTCGCCAATGGTGGTAATAATCGTCACACAGCCGCCGGTGACCACCAGATAAACGCCTAAATCAAAAACGGTGGCGGTAGCCAGCTCCACCTGACCCAACAGAGGAATATGAAATTCGCCAAAGGTGTGGGTCAAAAACGGATAGCCAAAAACCATCGCCCCTATGCCACAAAGTAAAGAAATGGAAAGGCCGATCCCGATCAAATATTTAAAATCAAACCGCAACGTAGTGCGAATAAATTGCGAACCATAAGATACATATAGCAAAACCACAACACCAGCCGTCATCAACCCGGCAATAAAGCCGCCACCGGGGGAATTATGGCCGTTCCAAAACAAATAAAACGCAAAAATCAAAATCACATAAACAACCCAGCGCACCACCGTGTTGAGGATCAGGCTGTTGCCCTTGATCCGGGTCTCCGCCCGCACCTCTTCCCGATTGGCCAGCCGCTTTTCCCCACTTTCCTGCTGCACCTGGCTTAGCGCGCTCTCCTCCGCCAAATCCCGCAAAACCTGCGCTGCCGCAGCCAACTGCCCCGCCTCTATTTGCGGCTGCTGTGCCGCCTGCATTTGCTTCTCTCGCCCATTGCCCGAGCCGTCGAAAGCAACGCCTTCCTTTTGTCCGCTCATTTTTACTCACCGCCTTTGCCGTCGCCGGATCGGGGCTTGGTCACTGCTAAAGAAATCAAGATAAAAACCCCAATAGAAGCCAACGCAATTACCGAAATTTCACCCATGGTATCCAAGCCACGGAAATCCACCAAAATCACATTGACAATATTGTTGCCGCCGCCCAGCGTCTTGGCGTTTGCCACATAATAATCGGCAATACTGGGCGAAAGCCGGTTGCTCACGCCAATCAGGGTAATCAGCGTCACCACTACCCCGGTCAGCACCGCAATCGCCAAATTGACGCCCTTGCGCCGCCTGGTCTGGGGCTTATCCGCAAACAGCTTGGGCAGATAGCGAAAGGCCAAAAAGAACAGCACCAGCGAAATCGTTTCTACCAACAATTGGGTCAAAGCCAAATCCGGCGCCCGAAAGATCACAAAGAAAAAAGATACGGAATAGCCGATGATCCCCAGAGAAAAAATCGCCGGGATCCGCCGCTGGCTTTTCACCACCGCAATAGCCGCCGCCACGATCGCCAGCGCCCACACCACCTCAAACACGCTCACCGGCGCCATGTCCGATAAATCCAGCACCAAGGCGTTTTTGCCCAGCATCACGCCAGCCGTGATCAAAACGAAAAAGCCGGTGGAAAGCGCCACATAATCCTGCAAACGCTTGGTCATATAAAAATCAGTCAGCAGCCCCGCCCCATGGGTCAGCCCGTTGTGGGGGATCAGCCAGTCATAAAAATCATTGGCCGAGAGCAGCTTGGGCAGGGAAAAAATCACCCGCCGCAGCCCCTCCAGCCGCCAAAACAGCAGCAAACCGCAGCCGATCACCACCAAGGTCATGGCCAATGGCAGGTTAAAGCCATGCCAAAAGGCAATATGGATCCCCACCGGATGCCCCACCACCGTAGCCACCGCCGGTTCCAAAAGATATTTGGCCAGCACATTGGGGAAAAAGGCCACAAGCAGCGTCAGCGAAGCCAGCAAGCCGGTAGGAAGCAGCATCAGCTTGCCCGGTTCATGAGGCTTTTGCGGCAAATCTTCCGGGATGGGCCCGCCAAAGAACACCTTGCACAAAATCACCAGACAATACACAAAAGTAAAAATACTGCCCAGCACCGCCAAAACCGGAGCCAGCCAGGCAAAAGGCCCCAAAAAGGCCAGATTGCCGGAAACCGCCTCGATCGCGCCGGAAAAGAACAGTTCTTTGCTTAAAAAACCATTAAACGGCGGCAACCCCGCCATGGCCAGGCAACCGCAGGCGGCAAAAACCGCCGTCACCGGCATGGCCTTAGCCAACCCACGTAAACGGCGAATATCCCGGGTGCCGCAGGCATGATCCACCATGCCGGTAACCAAAAACAGGCTGCCCTTAAAGGCGGAATGGTTAAACAAATGAAACAAAGCCGCCACAATGGCGCCTTCGCTGCCAAAACCCAGCAAAGCCACGATCAACCCCAATTGACTGATGGTGGAATTGGCCAAAATCGCCTTCAGATCCGTTTGCTTCAAAGCCCGGAAGGCCCCCCAAATCAGGGAACAAATGCCAACCGCAAAAACAACGCCAAACCACAGCCGCGTCCCGCCCAAAACCCCGGACAGCAGCGCAATCAGATAAATCCCCGCGTTCACCATGGTCGCACTGTGCAAATAGCAGGAAATTGGCGTAGGCGCCTCCATCGCATCCGGCAGCCAAATATGAAAAGGCGCCTGCGCGCTTTTGGCAAAAGCCCCCAGCAAAACCAAAAGTGTGATCGCCGGATACAGCTTGGATGCGGCAATCACCTGCTTTTGCGCCAGCAAACCGCTGATCTCCATAGTACCGGTCAGTTGATACAACAAAATAAAAGCCGCAAACATACAAAATCCGCCGATCACCGTCAAAAACAAAGCCTTCTGCGCACCATAACGAGGGCGCTCCTGCTCATACCAAAAACCGATCAGCAAAAATGACGAAAACGAGGTCAACTCCCAAAACAAATAGATCATCATCAGGTTTTGCGCGGTAACAACACCCAGCATGGCGCCCATAAAAATCAGCAAAAAACAATAAAAATTGACCAGTCTTTCCGTAGAATGCAAATAGCCGATAGAATACCAAAATACCAGCACACCCACACCTGAGATGAGCAGGGCAAATAACAAAGAAAGCCCGTTCAACCCCAGAGAAAAATTTATCCCCCATTGGGGCAGCCAGGCACAAAAAACGCTTGTCCCATTCCCCATCACAACAGCAGGAATTTGACAAGCGAAATAACCAAACACCAAAACGGGAATGGGCAGTACATAGTAACCGATTTTTACGCCGAAATTTTTGCCGGTAAAAGCCAAAAGAATCGCGCAAAGAAATGGCGTCAATATTGCAGCAATCAACATTTTCTCTCTCCGTTTAGTCAAAAACAACAAAACAGCAATCCAATGAAAACAGTATTACACAAAGCCGACACA
>CAYOVS010000100.1:0-6550 GCA_964407445.1 uncultured Peptococcaceae bacterium | reverse complement strand
CGGTGCAGGGCGGTCGTACCGGTTTGGCGGCGGCGGCTGTGCCAAAGCAGGGGCATGTGCTCAATTTGACCCGGATGAACGCGGTGACCGGGTTGCGGCGGGATGCACAGGGTCGCTATTTTGTGCGGGTGCAGCCCGGGGTGATTTTGTCTCAGCTGCGCAAAATGCTGGAGAGCCGCAAATTTGAGGCTGCTCATATGGAGCATTGGTCGCAAAGCGATCGGGACGCACTGACGGAGCTGGCCAGAGCGCCGGAGCAGTTTTTCTCTCCCGATCCCACCGAGGCTTCGGCTACCATCGGCGGCATGATCGCTTGCAATGCATCGGGGGCCCGCAGCTATCTTTACGGCCCGGTGCGTCCCTATATCAATCAGCTCAAGCTGGCTCTGGTTGACGGGGATACCCTGACCCTGACTAGAGGACAGGTTTTTGCCCAGGGGCGCGATTTGACGTTGACCACGGATAGCGGCCGACAAATCCATTGCCCGTTGCCCACCTATCAAATGCCCAAAACCAAAAA
Organism: uncultured Peptococcaceae bacterium; assembly: GCA_964407445.1. Taxonomy (GTDB): domain Bacteria; phylum Bacillota; class Dehalobacteriia; order UBA4068; family UBA4068; genus JAILCQ01. Next base: position 6,030 of record CAYOVS010000100.1, on the reverse strand, counting down.
CGCTTCCGGTTATTATATTGAGGATAATATGGACGCCATCGACCTGCTGATCGGTTCTGACGGCACCTTGGGGATCATTTACGAAGCCGAGCTGACCTTGCTGCCGCTGCCCCAGATCATTTGGGGGGTAAGCTGCTTTTTTGCCCGGGAAGAGCAGGCGGTGCAAATGGTGAAGCTGGTGCGGGGTCAATTGGATCGGATCGCCGCCATTGAGTTCTTTGATCGGGATGCATTGGCTATTTTGCGTCGTCAAAAGGAAGAAAGCACGGCTTTTGCTGCCTTGCCGCAGGTGGCGGAGGGAATGGAGGCCGCCGTTTATTTGGAGATCCATGTGGATGACGAAAAAGACGCCTATGAACGCCTGTTTGCCTTAGGCGGGCTGATCGAAAAAGCGGGCGGTAAAGAAAGCGATTCCTGGGTGGCTCGTACTGCCGCCGACCGGGATCGGCTGGTGTTTTTCCGTCATGCGGTGCCGGAATCGGTGAATATGCTGATCGACCAGCGTAAAAAGAGCGAACCCACCATCACCAAGCTGGGAACGGATATGTCGGTTCCCGATAGCGAGCTGGCTAAGATCATGGTTATGTATCGGCAAATGCTGGCAGAACGGGGGTTGGAATCTGCCATCTGGGGACATATCGGCAACAACCATCTGCATGTCAATATTTTGCCCCGCACCGCCGCCGATCAGGCAGCGGGCAAGGAGCTGTACGCCCAATGGGCGGCTCGCGTTTCCGCTTTGGGCGGCGCGGTATCTGCCGAGCACGGCGTGGGCAAGCTGAAAGCGCCCTTTTTGGAAATCATGTATGGCAAGGAACATATCGACCAGATGACTCAGTTGAAAAAAGTCTTTGATCCCAAGGGCTTGCTGGGACGAGATAATTTATTTGCCGCAGATCGCGGGCAGCAGGGAGGGGAAACGCTATGAAAATGATCGTCTGCATCAAGCAGGTGCCGTCTACCAACGAAGTGCGGCTGGATCCGGAGACTCATACCATTATCCGGGATGGTCGGCAGTCGGTGATCAATCCCTTCGACTCCTATGCCTTAGAAGAAGCGGTGCAGATCAAGGAAGCCTTGGGCGGTACGGTAACCGTGCTTTCCATGGGCATTCCCGCTACCGAACGTCTGCTGCGGGACGCTTGCAGCCGGGGCGCGGATCAGGGCGTGCTGCTCACCGACCGGGCTTTTGCCGGGGCGGATACTCTGGCTACCTCCTATACCCTGTCTTTGGGGGTGCGCCAGATCGGTGCTTTTGATTTGATCCTTTGCGGTAAAATGGCGGTGGATGGGGATACCGCCCAGATTGGCCCGGAGCTTGCGGAAACGCTGGGCATCCCCCATATTGCTGATGTGAAAAAAATTATTGCTGTGACGGAGCAGTCGTTGACCTGTGTCAAGCTGATCGACGGCGGCGAACAGGAGCTGACGGTGCCGCTGCCGGCTTTGGTGACGGTGGTCAAGGATATCAATATGCCCCGTTTGCCTTCCATTGCCGGGGTGCGCTTTTCCATGGAGGCGCCGTGCCGGGATTATGACGCCCAGAGCGTGCAGGCAGATCTGAAACGCACCGGATTGAACGGTTCGCCCACCCAGGTGGTGCGTACCTTTACTCCGGAACGCCGGGGCGAGGCCATTGCTTTGGCTGGTTCTTCCCAGCAGCAGGCGGCGCAAATTATAGAGATTATCAACGGATAGGAGGCAGAGCATGAGCGGATTGCAAATAGATCGGGAAAAATGTATTGGCTGCGGTTTATGTGTCAGCGGCTGCCCCGCCGGTGCTTTGTCTTTGGCGGAGGATGTGGCTCAGGTGGACGCAGGGTTATGTGTCCTGTGCGGCGTATGTCTGGAAAATTGCCCGGAAGGGGCGCTGGCCATCGTCAAGGAACAAGAGGCAGTTGCGGCGGATCATCGTGGTGTTTGGATCTTTGCCGAGCAAGCCCACGGCAAGGCTTTGCCGGTGGCCTATGAATTGACCGGCAAAGGGCGGCTGTTGGCGGATCAACTGGGCTGCGATTTAACGGTATTGCTGGCCGGGGGCGATGGCATCGGTGAAGAAGCGGCTTCCCTGATTGCAGCCGGTGCGGATCGGGTGCTGCTGGGTGAGGACGACAGACTGGCGGTTAATCTGGAAGAAAACTATGCGGCCTGGCTGACTGCTGCCATTGAACAGGGCAAGCCGGAGATTTTGCTCTTTGGCGCCACCGGCTTTGGCCGTTCCTTGGCGCCCAAACTGGCGGCGCGGCTGCAAACCGGGTTGACCGCCGATTGTACGGTGCTGGAAATTGATGGGGAAAGTAAGCTGCTGTATCAGACCCGCCCCGCCTTTGGCGGCAATCTGATGGCTACCATTTATACCCCGGTGCATCGGCCGCAAATGGCCACGGTGCGTCCCGGGGTGATGCCTTATCCCCAGCCGGATGAGGAGCGCTGGGGCAAGATAGAGGTGCTGCCCTTCCCGGATGCTTTTGCCGCATTGGTCAAGCTGCTGCAAGAACGGCGGATTCAGGCGGAAAGCATTGCCGATGCGGAGATCATCGTGGCAGCGGGCCGGGGCGTGGGCAACGCCAAAAATATGGCGCTGGTCAAGCGGTTGGCGGAGCGGCTGGGCGGCGTGGTGGGCTGCACCCGTCCCCTGGTAGATACCGGCTGGTGCGAATACAAGCATCAGGTTGGCCAAACCGGCTGCGCAGTAGCGCCAAAGCTGTATATTGCCTGCGGTATTTCCGGCGCGATTCAGCATTTGGCCGGGATTTCCGGCGCGCAAACCATTATCGCCATCAATACCGACCCGGATGCGCCCATTTTTGCCATGGCCCATTATAAGGTGGTAGGGGATTGCATCGAGGTTTTGAAGGCTCTGCTCAATCAATTGGAGGCATAAGGGCAAGGCGAGGTAGGCGTTTTGTGCGCCTTTGATTTTTGTTTTGGCTAAAAAAAATCCCCCAGGGAATTGCCCCCTGGGGGATTTGCTTTGTTTTGGGATTTATTCCCCGTCGCTGTCGCCGCTATCCCCGTCGGAATCGGTCACATCCTCAAAATCTACGTCAATGATGGGTGCTTCTTCTTCGTTTGGGGTGTTGGGGCGTTTGGCCGGAAACAAGTGGTTTAGCACCCGTCCCGCCAAAAAGATCAGGGCAAAAACGATAATGCCTTTGATCAGCAGGTTCATAAGAGGCCTCCTTTGTCTGTATGCAGTGTTGGAGAAGGCTTACAGGGTTTCTGTGGGAGTGGTACTCTCCTCTTGGGGCAGCTCTTGGGTAGCGGTATCTGCAGGCAGCTCGTTTGGAGCGCCCTCCGTAATCGGCGTGGTTTCTTCGGGCAGCATCTGTTGCAAATATTGGGCAAGCTGCTCCAGATACCGTCCATAGGCTGTCCAATCGCCATTCTGCTGCGCCTTTACTGCGTTGGCATAGGCATCGTTGGCCTGTTTGGCCAGCTCTTCCCAGGTGAGCGCGGTTTCGTTGCCGCCGGTCTGCTGCTGGCCATCCTCCTCGCCGGGGGTATAGCTGCCGCCGTTGAGCAGGGTGCGGATCTCTTCGCCAAACATGTCGCCCAGAGCATTGGCCAAGGTATCGGCATAGGCAATTTTCTCGTTATAGTAGAGGATCACCCGTTTGACCTCCGGCAAGCTGCTGGAGGCGGATTCCAGATAGATGGGCTCCACATACATGATAGAGTTTTCGATGGGGATGACGAACAGGTTGCCCCGGGTGTAGATGGAACCGGCGGAGCTCCACAGGGTAAAGTCCTGGGCGATTTCCGTATGCTGGTTAATTTGGGATTCGATCTGCTGCGGCCCATATATGGTGCGATCCTTGGGCAGCTGGAAGAGAATGATATCGCCGTACTTTTCCCCATCGTTTCTGGCCACCAGTAAAGCGGTCATATTGTATTTGCCGGAGGGCGTGTAGGGAACAGACATGATGAATTCGGCGTCTGTTTCATTGGGCAGCTTCATGATATAATACCGAGGGATCATGGAAACGGTTTCGGTGCCGTAAACCTCGGTTGCGATATTCCATGCATCCTCATTTTGATAGAACACATTCACATCGGTCATATGATATTTGCTGTAGACCTTGGCTTGAATGTTAAAATTGGTGATGGGATAGCGGATATGCGCTTGCAGCCCTTCCGGCATTTGGTCAAAGCTCTTGAACAAATCGGGATAGATCTTGCTCAAGGTGGCGGCAATGGGATCTTCTGCATCCACAATATAGAAATTGGTGTCGCCGTTATAGGCGTCGACGACGATTTTAATCGAATTGCGGATATAATTGACGGTGCTTTCTTTGGAATAGGGCTCGGAATAGGGATAGTAGCTGCTGGTGGTATACGCATCCACCATCCAGTACAGCTTGCCGTCCACCGTGACGATATAGGGATCGTCATCGTAGCGGAGGAAGGGGGCTATTTTATAGATCCGCTCCATAATGCTGCGGTTGATGATGATCTTGGAATCGCTGTTGATATTGGTGGAAACCAGCAGCTTTAAGCTGGCTTCGCGGATGGAAAACAGCAGGCGGTTGATGAAATTGAGTCGAATGCCCGCATTGCCCTCATAGGTGGCGTAGACATTGTTGTCGCCGCTGGGATAGTCAAATTCCTGCTCGTCGGTGTTGACTACGATATAATTGTTGGTTGCCTCGCCAAAATAAATTTCCGGGCGGGTGATGGCGATCTCTTTCACTTCGGAAACCGGCGGGATGCTGTCGATCAGCATATCCGGTTGACCGCTTTCGGTGACCTTGTCTACCCGGGACAGGGTGATGCCATAGCCGTGGGTGTATTTTAGATGGGTGGTCAGCCATTGATCGGTAGTTGCGGTTTCGTCAATTTCCCGGGCAGAAAGGAAAACTTGGGTGTATTCATCGTTGACCATATACCGGTCAACATCTACATCATTAAATTTGTAATACAGGCGGATGCTTTGGGTTTGGTTATAAAATTTCTCTGCCGGTTCAAAGTCGTTGATCCGGATATTGGTGATGGTGCCCAAATTGTTGGCGATATCGTCCGCCGTAAGGGTGGAACTGGCCGCAAAGCTGCGGATATCAATATCCTGCAGGTCGTAGGCAGAGCGGGTAAAGGCAATATTGTTTTCCAGATAGGGGTATTCCTTGCTGATTTCATCGGGGGAAACCACCAAGCTTTGGATAGAACCGGCGGTAATGGAGCCCAAAATCAGCAAGGCGACCATGGCGGCGGGGACAAGCAGGATCTTTTTGAGATTGCGCTTGTTTAATCCCAGCACGAACAGAACTGCGCCCACGATGGCCAAAACGATTTGCAGTCGGTATACCCACAGCGTTATATTGATATCGGTATAGCCTGCGCCGTATACCACGCCGGAGCTGCCGGAATAGAGCAGGGTGTATTGCTTGAGATAGAATTGGAAGCCCACTGCCAAAAAGAGCAGCACCCCCAAAACCTTGATCGGGCCGGAAGCCAGAGAGAGCAACCGGCTGAGGTTGGTTTTGTCCAGATTGCCTTTGCTTTTTTTGCCGCCAGGAAAGGGTGTGGTTTGGTTGCTGCCGCCGATACCGCCAAACATTTGGCTAAACGCCTCGGAAAAGGGAGAAGATTCTTGTTGACCGGGGTCATCGTCTCCGCCGTCAAGGATATGAGGCTTTCTGGCGGAAAGCAGCAACAGATAGAAAGCAAAGAGCACTGCGGCAAAGCCGATAATCATGCTAATCAGCGAGCCGTTGAGGTTGGTGATAAAATCCAGCTTGAAGATATAGAAGGAAACATCCTTGTGGAAGATGGGGTCAATGATATTGAAATCAGTGCTGTTGATAAACTGTAGAATCTGAAACCAGAGATTGCCTACCACATTGATGGTGACCAGCAGCGAAAAGACTGCACTGATCAGCATTCCCAGTTGGTTCAGCCGCCGCTCGCTCAAGGTTTGGTCGGAAACCACCTGCAGCACTTTGTTATAGTAGTTCTTTTTGAGCCGTAATAAATAGATGTAGCAGATGGCCGTCAAGATGGCAAACACCGGCACGCCGATTTCTAACTGGG
>CAYOVS010000099.1:0-6605 GCA_964407445.1 uncultured Peptococcaceae bacterium | reverse complement strand
CGTTCTTTCATGCGCTGCAATCCAAGCAAGATGTGGAAGTAACAATGGAAGGCAAACGCCGCATTATGCTTGGCTCGAATAATTACTTAGGGTTAACGACAAATCCTGAAGTTATTGCGGCCGGGCAGGAAGCGCTTAACCGCTATGGTACCGGTTGCTCCGGCTCCCGCTTTCTCAACGGAACCCTGGAATTGCATCTGCAACTGGAACAGGAGCTGGCAAAATTTTTACATAAAGAGGATGTAATCACCTTTTCCACCGGTTTTCAAAGCAATTTGGGCATCATCAGCGCCCTCGTTGGCCGGCATGATTATGTGATCTGCGATACGGAAAATCATGCCAGTATTTATGATGGCTGCAAATTAAGCTATGGAACCCTGCTGCGCTACCGGCATAATGATATGGATGCCTTGGAAAGAGCTTTACAAAAAGTGCCGGAGCAATCCGGCGCCTTGATCGTGACCGACGGGGTATTCTCCATGGGGGGCGACATTGCCAACCTGCCGGAAATCGTTCGTCTGGCCAAAAAATACGGCGCCAGAACCATGGTTGACGACGCCCACGGCTTAGGCATTTTGGGCGATGGCGGACGCGGCACAGCGGATTATTTTGGCTTGACCGACCAAGTGGATATCCTCATGGGCACCTTTTCCAAATCCTTGGCCAGCTTGGGCGGCTACATGGCGGCAGATGCCACTATCATTGACTATGTGCGCCACAACTCCCGCCCCTTTATCTTTTCTGCTTCGATCACGCCGGTCAGTGCAGCCGTCGCTTTGGCCGCCTTGCAATATTTGGAAGCGCACCCCCAGATTGTCACTGATCTGGCAACGCTTTCTCAATATGTGCGGGATGGCTTGACCGCCAGAAACATTCGGATTCGTCCCTCCAAAACGCCGATTGTACCGATCTATACCTATGATGCGATCACCACTTTGAAAATTGCCAAAGAACTGTACGAGGAAGGCGTTTATGTCAATTCGGTGCTGCCGCCGGCTACCCCAGCCACGGAATGTTTGCTGCGCACCAGTTATATGGCCACCCATTATGAAGCGCTTTTGGACGAAGCAATGGATATCATTGCTAAGGTTCTTGCGAGGTACCAGAAATGAAAAAGGTAGCTTTGATAACCGGCGGCAGCTCGGGAATCGGCTTGGCAACAGCACAACTGCTTACAGAGAAAGGTTGGCAGGTGTTTGAGCTCAGTCGGCATGGTCTTGTGGAGCCGGGTATCCTGCATATTGCTGCGGATATGAAAGATGAAATTTCTGTACATGCTGCTTTTCACCAGTTTGGCGAACTAAGCGATAGGCTGGATCTGCTGATCAACAATGCCGGCTTCGGCATCTCCGGCCCGATTGAGTTTACTGATCTGTCCGAGGCCAAAGAGCAGTTTGACGTCAATTTCTTCGGTCAATTTTGCTGCATCAAAGAGGCCTTGCCCTATCTGCGCAAAAGTCAGGGACAAATCATTAACCTCAGCTCGGTTGCCGCTTCCCTGTCTATCCCCTTCCAAGCCTTTTATTCCGCCAGCAAAAGCGCGGTCAATTCCCTGACCCTGGCGCTGGCCAATGAGCTGGCTACAAGCGGGATACGCGTCAGCGCCCTGATGCCAGGCGACGTACATACCGGTTTTACGACAGCCCGGCATAAAAACGCAGAGGGTTTGCCGCTTTACGGCGATTCTATGGAAAAAGCCGTTCGTTCTATGGAGCATGACGAAATCAACGGCATGACGCCCCAGTACATTGCCAAACAAATCTACAAAATCACCACGATCAAAAAGCCAAAGCCCCTATATACTGCCGGTGGAAAATATAAATTTTTTGTCTTTTTGGGGAAAGTGCTGCCGGCACGGCTAACCAATTGGTTAATCCGCAAAATCTATATGTGATCTGTTTTCAAAAAATATGCTTGTCTCTACACCGCAATATGTCTATTGCGGTGTTTTTTTTACATAGATTTTACAATAGCCAGATTATGGATTTTACATTGGTTTGTTATGATTAATTCGTAAAAAGGACGAGATAATAAAATAAAAAGGAGTCTTACCATGAAAAGAACAAAAATGATCACCATCTTCACAATTGCTGCCATTCTTTGCTTTACTTTAAGCGGCTGCGGTAACGGAGGAACACAAGGTTTTGACCAAAGCCAAAAAATCCATGTGGTATCCAGAGAGGACGGTTCCGGTACCCGGGGTGCTTTCATCGAATTGTTTGGCATTGAAGAAAAGGACGCTTCCGGCAACAAAGTAGATCATACTACGGTAGACGCGGCAATTACCAATAGCACCTCGGTGATGCTGACCACAGTGTCCGACGATCCTTACGCTATCGGTTATGTCTCTTTGGGCGCGCTCAACGATACCGTAAAGGCCTTGTCCATCGACGGTGCCGCCGCCAGTCAGGAGAATATCCGCAACGGCTCCTATACCATCTCCAGACCCTTCAATATCGCTACTACCGGCACTGTTGCTCCATTGGCCGCTGATTTTATCAGCTATATTTTAAGTGAGCAGGGGCAGACAATTGTAGCGGAAAACGGCTATATTGCCGTGGAAACCAATGGAACGTACCAGGCAGCCAATTTGGAAGGAAAAATTGTTGTGGCCGGATCCTCCTCGGTAACACCGGTTATGGAAAAGCTCAAGGAAGCCTATCTGGTGCTAAACCCCAATAGCGCAATTGAGTTGCAGCAAAGCGATTCCACCACCGGTATGAACTCACTGATCGACGGGATTTGCGATATCGGCATGGCCTCTCGAGAGTTAAAGGACAGCGAACTATCTCAAGGGTTGCAGAGCACAGTAATTGCGCTGGACGGTATTGCCGTAATCATCAACAACGCTTCTCCCCTGTCCGACCTGAGCAAGGATGCGGTCAAAGATATTTATTTGGGAAACACCACTGACTGGCTTACCGTAATTGGAGAATAATACCATGCGCAAAGCATATTCCGCAAAAAGAAGCCGCCTTTGGGAACTGCTGATGCAAAACCTTTTTCTGCTGGCAGCCTCCATCTCCATTCTGGCCGTCCTATTAATCTGCATCTTCCTTTTTGCCAACGGCATTCCTGCCATGGGGAAGATTGGACTTTGGGAATTCCTGACCGGCATGACCTGGAAACCGCAAAATCTGCTTTTCGGCATTTTGCCAATGATCGTTGGCAGCATCTATGTCACATTAGGGGCAATTGTAGTCGGCGTACCCACGGGAATTCTTACCGCCCTGTTTATGGCCCGCTTCTGTCCCCAGCAGCTCTATCGCTGGCTAAAACCGGCAGTAGAGCTGCTGGCGGGGGTGCCCTCGGTGGTGTACGGATTTTTTGGCCTAATGGTCTTGGTGCCGCTGCTCCGCAACCTGTTTGGCGGTACCGGCAGCAGTTTATTGACCGCATCTCTGCTGCTGGGGATCATGATCCTGCCAACCGTCGTCGGCGTCAGCGAAGCCGCTGTCAGAGCTGTCCCGCAGCAGTATTACGAGGGGGCATTGGCTCTGGGCGCCAGTCATGAACGCAGCGTGTTTCTGGTCTTGCTGCCTGCCGCCCGCTCCGGTGTTTTCGCCGCAATCATCTTAGGCGTAGGCCGCGCCATCGGCGAAACTATGGCGGTGGTCATGGTGGCCGGAAACCAAGCGAGAATTCCCGGAAGCATCTTGGAGGGGCTGCGTACCTTAACCGCCAATATTGTGCTGGAAATGGGCTATGCCGCTGATTTACACCGGCAGGCGCTGATTGCCAACGGAGTAGTGCTGTTTATCTTTATTTTGGCACTCAATCTGGGGTTTGCCTTGTGGAAAAGGCGGTGGAAATAATGCCGTTTAAACAAAAAGATTTTCTTTCCATACTCATCCGGGCAGGCGTTTATGCTGCCGCCTCTCTTACTCTGGGTATTTTAGCGTTTTTGATTCTTTATATTCTGCTCAAAGGCATTCCCCATATCAGCCTGGATTTGTTTGCCTGGAAATACACCAGCGAGAATGCTTCCGTGCTACCCGCCATTATTAATACGGTGTTGATTACTCTGCTTTCCTTGTTGGTCGCCGTACCTTTGGGTTTGGGCGCGGCCATTTATCTGGTAGAATATGCCAAACGGGGTAATAAGCTGGTGGGGCTGATTCGTTTGGCTACAGAAACCTTGTCCGGCATTCCTTCCATCGTATATGGTTTGTTCGGTTATCTGTTGTTTGTGGTCACTTTGGGTTTTGGCTTATCGCTGCTGGCCGGTGCGCTGACTCTGGCAATCATGATCCTACCGTTGATCATCCGCACCACCGAAGAAGCGCTTAAAGCCATTCCCGATACCTATCGGGAAGGCAGCTTTGGTCTGGGAGCAGGAAAGCTGCGCACCGTGTTCAAAATCGTTCTCCCCTCCGCTGTTCCCGGGATTCTGGCCGGGGTAATTTTGGGGGTAGGCAGAATTGTTGGTGAAACGGCTGCTCTGATCTATACTGCGGGAACAGCTGCCGAAGCCCCCGGTAGCTTGCTTTCCTCAGGGCGAACCCTGTCGGTACACATGTATGCTTTATGGAACGAAGGGTTTTACACCGATAAATCCTATGCTACCGCTGTTATTTTGCTGCTTACTGTACTGGCAATCAATTCGGCTTCCGCTTTCCTTGCCCGAAAGCTGGCATGCAATAGAGGTTAAAGAAAACATGAACATGAATAAGATCAAAGTAGAAAATCTGGATTTATTTTACGGTGATTTTCAAGCGCTGAAAAACATCAATATTGCCTTTGCGGAAAAACAAATTACCGCTCTGATTGGCCCTTCCGGCTGCGGAAAATCCACCCTGCTGAAAACGCTGAATCGAATGAACGATTTGATAGAGGGCTGCCGCATTCAGGGCAAAATCACCTTAGATGGGCAGGACATCTATCGTAACATGGACATCAATCTTCTGCGCAAAAGAGTGGGCATGGTATTTCAAAAGCCAAATCCCTTTCCCATGAGCGTCTACGATAATGTAGCCTTTGGACCTCGTACCCACGGCATCAAATCTAAGGCGAAGCTGGATGATCTGGTGGAAAACTCCCTGCGCAGTGCAGCGATCTGGAACGAACTGAAAGACCGGCTCAAAAAAAACGCGCTGGGACTTTCCGGCGGACAGCAGCAGCGTCTTTGCATTGCCAGAGCCTTGGCCGTAGAGCCCGAGGTTCTGCTGATGGACGAACCAACCTCTGCTTTGGATCCGATTTCCACCTCCAAAATCGAAGACCTTGCCATCGAGCTCAAAGGACGCTATACTATCATTATCGTCACCCACAATATGCAGCAAGCCGCCCGGATCTCCGATAAAACCGCATTTTTCCTTTTGGGAGAAGTGATCGAATACGCCGATACCGAAAGCTTGTTCTCTATTCCTCAGGATCAAAGAACGGAAGATTATATCACCGGGAGGTTTGGTTGATGAGAAATCGTTTTGATACCCAGCTTTTGGAGCTGAACAATGAGCTGATAAAAATGGGCGCTTTATGTGAAGGCGCGATTAACAATTCCGTGGCGGCTCTGCTAACCGGTGAGCACAAAAGAGCCAAACAGGCCATGGAAATTGATAAACAGATTGACGAAAAGGAACGGGAAATTGAAGCGCTGTGCTTGAAACTGCTGCTGCAACAGCAGCCGGTGGCACGTGATCTACGCTTAATCTCCGCCGCAATGAAGATGATCACCGATATGGAACGAATCGGCGATCAGGCCACCGATATTGCGGAAATCATCCTTCTGGCCAATATCAAGGCGGATCCGGGTCAAAAACCGATCTGCGATATGGCGGACGCGGCCACGGCCATGGTTACAGACAGCATCGATGCTTTTGTCAGCCGGGATTTGGAGGCCTGCCAAAGAGTGATTGCGGAGGATGACGTGGTAGACGGCCTGTTTGATGAAATCAAGCTTTATCTGATTCAACGATTGACCGAGCAGCCGGAATATGGTGAAACCGCCATTGATCTGCTGATGATTGCCAAATATATGGAAAGAATCGGCGATCACGCAGTCAATATTGCCGAATGGGTAGTATTTTCCATCACTGGCCAGCATAAAGACAATCCGGTCTTTACGCCGCAAGCGGAACAGCCGGAAACTACACCGGCAGATAACGCGCAAGAATTGCAAGGAGGATTACAGTGATTTACTGTGTGGAGGATGACGCTTCTATCCGGGAGCTGGTAGTATACACCCTGCAAAACAGCGGCTATGCAGCCTGTGGCTTTGAAAACGGGCAGGAACTGTTTGCCGCTTTGGCCCAAGAGCTGCCCCAATTGTTGCTGCTGGATATTATGCTGCCGGGAGAAGACGGGCTTGCCATACTGCAAAAGCTGCGTAATCAGCCGCAAACCCAAGGGCTGCCGGTAATTTTGCTGACAGCCAAAGGCAGCGAGTTTGATAAGATTATTGGGCTGGACAGCGGCGCAGATGATTATATCACCAAGCCTTTTAGCATGATGGAGTTGCTGGCACGAATCAAAGCGGTCTTGCGCCGCAGCACCCCTGTTTCCACAGCCCCCACTACCCTGTGTATGGGGGGTATCCGGCTAAATCCCGAAACCCATCAGCTTTGGGCCAAGCAACAGGAAGTGATCTTGACGCTCAAGGAATT
>CAYOVS010000098.1:0-6642 GCA_964407445.1 uncultured Peptococcaceae bacterium | reverse complement strand
TGTACCAGATAGGCCAAACCCAAAGAGGTGAGAATGGTTGCCAGAATGATTGGCAAGGATTGCTGCCCTGTTTGCAAAACAACACGCAAATCCATGCCAAAACCCAGCAAAATCACGGCATATTGCAATATTTTTTTAGAAGTAAAGCTGATCCCTGCCGCAAAATGGCCTCGTTTCCAGGGAAATAATCCGATCAGCATTCCCAGCAAAATTGCGGTGATCGGCCCACCGATGACCGGAAACTGTTTGCCAAAAAACCAGGCAGGGATGGCAATGATCAGACAAAGCAAAAATCCGGCGCCATTTTTTTTAAAAAATTGAATCATGGTTCTCCATTTCTCAGAGGTTGATATCTAAAATACAAAATCTAAAACAATACTCCTTGCAGTATATTTTATTCTAATGTGGATTGCTTATACAGCAAATCTTGTTTGATATCCCACAGCTTGTGGGAAAGATCCACATAATAATGATGGGGGTTCTCAAAACGCTTTACTTCGTCCCACAAGGTGTCGATTTGGGAAGCGCAATAGGCTTTGATCTCCTTGAGGGTAGGTTCCTGATAAACTTTTTTGCCGTTGATGAAAATAGGCTTTAACAGTTCCTTAGCGTCGAAATTGCGCACATGTTTCCGTTTCCAGGTGGCAATTGGATCAAAAATTTCTAAAGGACGGCTGTCGTCAATGCTTTCGTCATACACGCAGATCTGATCGGCAATGGCTTTGCCGCTGTCTTTTTCGTAGAGCCGGTAAATCTTTTTAAAGTGGGGAGTAGTAATTTTGGAGACGTTTTCGGAAATTTTGATTTTGGGAATGATTTGCCCCTGTTCGTTTTCAATGGCAACCAGCTTGTAAATGCCGCCGAATACAGGTTCGCTGCGAGCAGTAATCATTTTTTCGCCAACGCCGAAGGTGTCAATCTTAGCATCCTGCACCAACAAATCCCGAATCAGCCACTCGTCCAGCGCATTGGAGGCCACGATTTGGCAATCCGGCAATCCGGCGTCGTCCAGCATTTTTCGGGCGGTGCGGGAGAGAAAGGCCAAGTCGCCGGAATCCAAGCGAATTGCGCATTTGCGAATACCTTGGGGCAGCAGGACTTCTTTAAATACCCGGATGGCATTGGGAACGCCGCTTTTTAAGGTGTTATAGGTGTCTACCAGCAGGGTGGCGTTATGAGGATAGATCTCGCAGTAGGCTTTGAAGGCGCTGTATTCGTCCTCAAACATTTGCACCCAGGCATGAGCCATGGTGCCTCCGGCCGGTACGCCGTAGATCGCGTCTGTCAGTGTGCAGGCTGTACCGGCGCAGCCGCCAATATAGGCCGCCCTTGCGCCGATGGTGGCGGCATCCGCACCCTGCGCCCGACGGGAACCAAACTCCAGCACCGCCCGGCCCTTGGCCGCCCGTACAATGCGGTTGGCTTTGGTGGCGATCAGCGATTGGTGGTTCAAGGTCAGCAGCGAATAGGTTTCGATCAACTGGGCTTGCAGGGCAGGCGCTTTAACGATTACCAGTGGTTCGCCGGGAAATACCGGCGTGCCCTCGGGAATGGCATAAATGTCACCGCTAAAACGAAAATCTGCCAAGTATTGCAAAAATCCCGGGCTAAACATATTTTTATCCCGGAGAAAAGCAATGTCTTCTTGGTCAAAATGGAGATTTTGGATGTATTCGATCAATTGCTGTAACCCGGCGGCAATGGCGAAGCCGCCGCCATCAGGAACCTGACGAAAATAGAGATCGAAATAGGTGGTTTTGTCGTGAAAGCCATGGGCAAAATATCCGTTGCCCATGGTTAGCTCATAAAAATCGCATAGCAGCCCAAGATGGTCTTTGTTCATTGTACAACAGCCTTCTTTCTGGATATTTTCCTGCGCTTTTGCAGCGTGGAGGAGTTGGATAAAGCAGCATATTGTGTATATCAACGGCGGGAGCAAGCTCCCGCCGCAGTTGCACTTATTTATAGTTGTCCTCTAGCGCCAGCAAAGCTTGCTTTACCGATAAGCCGCCGCCGTAACCGGTTAGGGTACCATTGGCGCCGATCACCCGGTGGCAGGGAATGAGGATCGCCAGAGGATTGCGGTGATTGGCCATGCCCACTGCCCGGCAGGCCTTGGGGCTGCCGATTTGCGTGGCAATTTGACCGTAGGTTGCGGTTTGTCCGTAAGGGATAGTCAGCAAAGCTTGCCAGACTTTTTTTTGAAAAGGAGTGCCTTGCAATTGCAGCGGCAGAGAAAACTCTTTTCGTTTACCGGCAAAATATTCCTGTAGCTGGCATTTCGCTTGTTGCAGCAGCGGCGTTTCACAAAATTCTGCTGCCAGCATTGATTCCTGCATTTCTGTAGCAAAGCGAACTCCACAAAGGCAGCCATCCGCTTCAATAAGAAAAGCCGATAGTAAGGAGTTGGAAAAAGAGCAGAAATAGAGCATAGCCGCCTCTCTGTTTGGGAGATACTTCCTCCAGTATAACAGAGAATGCGGCTATATTCAATCAAACTTTGATAAATGATTTTTGTTTTTTGCTCCAACGACAAATACAGCAAAAGTCGCGGGGCAGTGTAGTTTTTGCTCATTTGTTATTGGGGCAATAAATTGCGGTAAGCAAATGGGTTACATCACCATTTTTTCGCCCATGCGCAGCTTGTCTGCAATCATGGCAATAAATTCGGAGTTGGTGGGTTTTCCCCGCTCAATATTAATGGTGTAGCCAAAATAGCGGTTCATCAATTCCACATTTCCCCGATCCCAGGCCAGCTCTATGGCGTGGCGAATGGCTCTTTCCACCCGGGATGCGGTGGTATTGTATTTTTCGGCGATCATAGGGTATAATTCCTTGGTTACCGCACCCATCAAATTGATTTCCTTGGTAACCATTAAGATGGCGTCCCGCAAATATTGATAGCCTTTTACATGTGCAGGAACCCCCATTTGATGGATAATACGGGTGACTTCTACCTCTAAGCTGGTAGTTTTGCCAACGGTGACAATTTCGTTTTCATCAAAATAGGTGATTTGCCGGATTCGTTTTTCCAGCGTGTCCATGTCAAAGGGTTTCATCATGTAATAGGAAGCGCCAAGCTCCATGGCCTTTTTGGTGAGGCTGGCTTGCGCAAAAGAGGTAATAAAGATCACAAAAGGAATGTCGGATAGCGGCATGGTGTTCAACTTTTCCAGAACGCCAATACCATCCAAATGGGGCATAACCAGATCCAGAATCACCACATCGGGGTGATATTTTTCAATCATTTCCAAGCCCTTTTGGCCGTTTTCCGCGTTACCGCAAACCTGGTAGTTGTCCATGGAGGAGAAATATTCTTCCAGGGCGGAAGCGAACAGCCTATCGTCATCGACGATCAATAATTTTGTGATATTCTCCATATGTACCCCGCTTTCAGTTCTTTTTTTTCTAAGGCCTTATGAATAATGTTTTTCGTTGTAATTATTCCAAATCCTTCCAGGAAAACGCCTGTTAAACCTATTTTTATTGCGACAGGAAACCCCAAAAACGGGGTTTCCTTGTCGAAAAATGTCGTTCCAGTGAAATTTACCGGGATAAACCGGCCTCATCCAGCATCCATTCTGCAAAACAACCGTATCCATGAAGCGGATCATTGACAAAAACATGGGTAACGGCTCCTACAAGCATTCCATTTTGAATGATTGGGCTGCCACTCATTCCCTGGATAATCCCGCCGGTTTGATCAATTAAATTTTGATCGGTGATTTCGATAATCATCCCTTTACCGCCTGACTTATAATTATCCATTGTTTTGAGAATATTAATGGTAAAGGCTTCAATTTTTTCCCCATCTAGTACCGTTAGGATTTCAGCAGGTCCTGTTTCCACCTGGTCTGCCCGGGCTACGGTCATAGCCTGATCATAATAGAGGGGATCGGGAAGCTGCTCCATTGCACCAAATAAACCGTATATGGTGTTTTTGGTAATGGTGCCGGTTGGCTCGCCGATAAATACCCCCATTTTTTCTCCCGGCGATCCTGATTTTGCCACACGAATGCCTGAAATGGGTGCTTTGATAATATTACCCAGTAGTCCGGCGCTTTCGTCTGCATGAGCATCGCTTACCTGATGGCCCAAAGCGCCATAAACTCCGCTCTGGGGTTCATAAAAGGTGAGGGTGCCAACGCCTGCAGTGTTATCTCGCACATACAGGCCGATCCGGTAGCTTTGGCTGTCCGGACAAAGAATCGGCGTTAGTCGGGTCGTTTTGTTTTCCCCATTGCGGATAAAATTGATCGAAATATCTTGCCCCTGCGTTCCTGCTTGCTCCACTAAATCAGCAAGCTGCTGTTCCCCGGTGATCTGCTGATCATTGACAGTGGTCAGAAAATCGCCGCGCAGCAGCCCCGCTTCCTCTGCCGGGTTGTGGCTTTGCCCGGCCGTGTCGGTGATTGGCGCCATGCCTACTACGGTTACGCCTTGGCTTTTGAGAAAAATGCCAATAGACTGCCCTCCCGGATAGACTTGCGGTAGTTCCTGCTGTGGGGCGGCTAGAGCTGTTGCGGGGAAAACGCCGCCAAAGGTGAGGGCTGCAACGGTCAGTAAAGCAAAAATCAGCCTACAACGAAAGCTTTTAAAACGGTGACGGGCTTGATTTTGTTCCATAATTCCTCCTTTCAAAAATTTTTTGACCGGATAGCAAAGCAAGCTCAAGTTCCTTTTTTGCCGTCCAAGTCTTTATTAGCTTGCTTGATCGGGGGCTTTTTATCCTCGGCAAAATCATGCGGCGCAACCAAAAAATGCTTGCATTTTAAAAAACAAAAAAACTGGACAAAATAGGTCTTATAGTGCAATTACTTCCCATTTTTCGCAGCAGGAAAGAGAATTGGCAAAAAAGAATGAATGGGCGGAAAGGCTGATGGAAGGCAGGAGGATCAGTATGGATTTTCAAACAGATACAAAAAAATATCAGGGCCGGGAATGGTTGGTAGTTTCCGTTGGCGGGGAACTGGATATGGCGGTGGCCGACCAGTTTAAGGATCAGTTAAAAGCTGCTCTGGTCAAAAGCCGCAGCCGCTATTTGATGCTGGATTTTTCGCGGGTGCGTTTTATCGACAGCTCCGGTTTGGGCGTTTTGTTAGGCCGCTATCGGGAGCTGGCTTTAACCGGCGGGCGGATTATTATCCGTCATGCCAACGATCAGGTGTACCGACTGCTGGTAGCCTCCGGTTTGAATCGGGTGATTGAAGTAGAGCTGCCGATTGGCTTTAACAACGTTGGGGAGGGAAAAAAATGAATGAATTATTACATAAGCCGGTGGGCTCCAGAGCAGCTAATATTGTCAAACTGGAATTTTTAAGCCGCAGCGAAAATGTATCTTTGGCGCGCCTGACCGCCGCGGCGATGGCGGCGGAACGGGAAATCAGTTTGGCGGAAATGGACGAGCTGAAGGTGGCTGTCAGCGAAGCGGTTTCTAATGCGATTATCCATGGCTATCAGGGAAAAAGTGATTGTTTGGTAACCATGACCTTAAAAATGGCAGAAAAAAGACTTTCCATTTCTGTGCATGATGATGGAATCGGCATTGCCGATATTGAACAAGCGCTCAAGCCCAATTTTTCAAGCAGCGGCGAGCGGATGGGGCTTGGGTTTGCGTTTATGCATTCTTTTATGGACGCTGTGGAGGTGACTTCCTTGCCGGGAGCCGGTACCACAGTGGTGCTGCATAAGGATTTTCTATAGGTGGCCGCTACCGGCTCGGTAAAAGAACCGTTGCTCCCCGAGGATAAAACCCGCATTTTGCTGCAAATGGCCCAATCCGGTGATTTCTATGCCAAGGAGGCTTTGATTTCGGCAAATTTGCGTTTGGTACACAGCATTGTTCGCCGCTATGCCGCCTTGGGACATGACGGGGAGGATTTATTTCAGGTAGGTTGTATTGGTTTACTGAAGGCAGTGGAAAAATTTGATTTATCATACCCAGTATGCTTTTCCACCTATGCGGTGCCTCTGATTATGGGGGAGATTCGCCGCTATATTCGGGATGACGGACCGATTTCCGTTAGCCGCACGTTGAAGGAAAGAGCGGTGCTGGTAGAAAAAACTCGCAAGGAGCTGCTGCGGCAGTACCAAAAGGAGCCCACTCTGCAGCAGGTGGCCGAAGAGCTGCAACTGAGCTTGGAGCAGGTGGTGGCCGCTACGCAGGCGGTGCGCCCGCTGATTTCTATCCACGAACCCCATGAACACCAAGACGGTTCCGCAACAGAGTTAGTGGAACGGTTGCGGGATCTAACCTTGGCCGATGACGACAGTTTGCTGGAAAGGCTGGATATCGACCAGCTTTTGGCCAAGCTGCCAGAACGCTGGGCGCATATTATCAAGCGCCGCTATTTTCAGGATTGGACCCAGGCAGAGGTGGCCAGAGAGCTGAATGTGTCTCAAGTGCAGATCTCTCGCCTTGAGAAAAAAGCCCTGCGCCTGCTGCGGCAAAATATCGGGGAATGTAATCCGGATGCAATAAAAAAAGAGGAGCCTTGAATGAGCCGGTCTAATAAGGATGTTTTCGGTTTTTAAGATTTGCCGTAGGATTTTGAAGTCCTACGGCTTTTCTTATGCCTTAAATCTTGCCTACAAAGTTGAAGTACACCTCAACCTCTTGCGTATAGTTTTTCTTCTTCCACG